>DAOVLG010000269.1 GCA_030631385.1 Candidatus Coatesiibacteriota bacterium
CCGGCGAGTTCGGAGTGCAGGTCCACTATTCTTGGCGCCGTCATTCGCTCATCCTACCACACATCGGCTGAGTTCCAGCCGGTCCCAAGAGACCGGGCCCCGGACGTATCGGCATGGGACACGTGGCCGTGGAGGGTCTGGTTCGCCGTCAACCCGGCATTTCCTCCGAGGAATCCCCACCCTCCGTTCCCCTGCGTCAGGACGTTCCCGAAAAGATTTCCGTTTCCTCCCGCCGCCACCTCGATCCCGTCCCCCGTGTTCGCCCGCGAGGTGACGGTGCCGAAGGTGTTGTAATCGGAGCTTCCGTCCACGTATATTCCGTCCACGGAATTGGAGTTCACCGTCACGGTGCCGAAAGTATTGCCGTCACTGGCTGCGACATGGACTCCTCTCTGGCCGTTCCCATAGGCCGAGATCCCGGGAAAATTGCAGTCGGTGCAACCGGAGTGGTAAACCCCGGATCCGAAGTTGTTATCATATGCGGTGAGGGCGGAGAAGGTGGACCTAACGCATGATTCGACGAAGATCCCGTGATGCCCCGTCCCCGTGTTTCCGCCGTTGTTCGCCGTCACCGCGGAGACCGTGCCCTGCTGCAGCAACCTGAGATGGACTCCGTAACTTCCTCCCGAATAGCTCGTGACGTTCGTGATCGTGGACCTGGAGGCACCCGTGCTGTAGACTCCCGCGTTTGTGGTTCCACCGCAGTTGTAAGTGTGGATGCTTTCGAAGGTGGAGTCGGTCTGATTCTCCGACCAGAACCCCCGATTGATCGTGTCCCTGGCGTAGAAGTTGGAGACGGTCATCCGGGGGGCGGAGAGGCGGCATCCGTAATTTCCCCCATCTACCACGACATCGGACAGGATTCCCTCGGTCCCCGCCGCGCTCCAGTATATTCCGTAGATGTCGTTCGACTCGCACCAGATCCTTTCCGCCATGATGTCCGTCACGGTGACGTAAAGCGTGCCGTAGCCGTTCTCCCCGTGGATGTCGTGAACCCAGGCGGGCCCGGAGGAGATGGACACCCCGACCATATTCACCGACGTGTCGGTAGTGTGGGCGGTCCAATGGATCCAACCGATCTCGCTCTTCCCCCCCTCGTCCTGCGTCGTCGCGTTGACTGAAATCCCGCCGCATCGGTAGAAGAGGCAGTGCGTGACCTCCTTCACCGCGCCGAGGATCGCCCACGAGACGATTCCCACCCCGGCCCCGACCGCGGAGCCGTCCACGTTCACTCCCCGGATCACCACCCCGTCGTTCGTGATCGTCTCGATCATCTCGTTCCCGGCAGTCGAGGTCGAGGAGAAGCGCAGCTTCAGATTCTGGAGCCGGGAGCTGTGACCCATCTGGACCCGCTGTGTGGCGTTGACCGTGATGGTCAGATCCGCCCCGGCGCCAGTGCCCTGGTAGACGCCGCCGAGTCCGACCAGGGCCTTCTGGGCCGGGACGGAGATGTTGTTGGCGCCGAGCGCGTAGGATCCGGGTTTGAGGAAGACGACGAAAGTGGCGGCGTCTGCGAGGGCCGTGTTGATGTCGGAGGCGGTGGCCGTTGAATCGAGAATCTGGTAGTAGGTCGCCCCCCCGCCGGCCACCACGTCCACTCCGTTGATCGTGATCCGGGTCTTGGCGTGGATCTCGTCCGGACGGCTCCCTCCGACGAGGCCGATGTCCCCTCCCCCGTCCGTGTTCCAGAGCTGATCCTTCGCCCCAACCAGAGTGAGGGCCCCGACGTATTTGTCCTTCTCCGGGTTCGAAACGTCGAAGCCGCGCGGGATCCAGGTTCCCGCGGGATAATCTCCGCCCTCGTATTCGTAGACCCACGCGTCGGAGATGCTGTAGACCTTCTGCCCCTCGACGGGAAGGGAAAACTCCCAGACCCGATCGGTCGTGTCAACGAGCTCCGCGATCTGTTCGTCCTTGTTCAGAAAGACCCCGGTGCCCCCCGTCGCAACGATGTAACGGGTCCCGAGTGCTTCGGTTCCCGTCGGGGTCACGATCACGTCATTGATCGAAGCCGCGACCGGGACTGAACCGATCGGCGTATGCGAATGCTCGAAGCGGAGGAACTTCGGACGGTTCCCAAAGGCATCGTCCACCTTCACCGTGGCCCGAAGCCGGTACCATCGGCAGTAGTATTCCCCGGGCTTGTATGGGCGCCATCCTTGCCAGGCTGGACCTGCCGCCGTGGCGATGTCGATTTCGAGCAGGACCTTGACCTCATTCGTATCGTCGGCGAGGCCGCTCTCCTTCGCGTCGAACTGGAGATTGATCCGGTACCGGCCCAGAGTCCCGATGTCCACGTGGGGATTGCCGCCTATGTCGTCGATGAGGTAGGACCCCTCTTCCGCGCCGGCGTCCAACTGGAGGTCGCCGGTCACGACGCTCATGTCTGTTTTTTGGCCGAGCCAGGGCATTGATTGCCTCAAGTGGTGCGCTGGTTTATCGGTCCGAAAAGCCGGTACGTCGCGGCGATCGGGGCTATTCCGGGATGCGGATGGTACAGGCTCGTCGGATTCAAAGAAAACTGTCTCGAGGTCGTGAACGCCTTGATCCAGTAATACGTGTTCCCCGTCTGGGCGATGATGGATTGGGAGATGGTGAACTCGGTCACATCGCGGCCGACCTGCCCGATCCTTTGGCCGGTGAGCCAATCCTGTCCCGCGCGGATCTCATAGCCGGCGAGGTCCGTGGCTTGAACCCCGTCCCAGTACAAACGGACGCTGCTTCCCTCGTTTGCCCCGTAGAGGTTCGCCACGGAGGGGGGACGGTTTCCGACCGCAGTGAGCTCGATCACCTCCGAAGGAGCGTTCGTGGGGAGCTGCCGCACGTCGTTCGGTGAGACAGAGCAGACCACGATCTCGTAGAGCTCTCCGGGGGACAGGTCCCCCTTGATCCGGATGCTCGACTCTCCGCTCGGGACTCGCTCTCGGAACTCGAAGAAATCGGGCACCGACTCCTGCTCGTCCCTGACGGTGAGAGCATGATTATACTTCTCGACGACGTAATTCACACCGTCGAAATTATGGATTCCGTGAGGAGATTTGAATTGGTCCCGGCCCTGCCCGTGGCTTCCCTTCACCCCGGCATTCGAAGGCCCGGAAAGGAGCCACGTCGAGAGCCGATGGTTCACGAGATCGCAAGCCCAAGCGTAGGTCTCGGTTGGATTCACCGTCACGTCCACGACTCGGTTGAATTTGTCCGCATCCGTACTCGGCCCCGTTCCGAACTGGCCGGCGTAGACGTAGGTTCCCTTGTTCCTGAAGGTGACCCGGTGGTTCACGAGGTCCGCGACGTAGACATTGGTGTTCCCCACGGAAATCCCGTACGGGGCGACGAACTGGTCGTTCCCGGATCCGCTCGTGCCGATGGCGAGGTTGAAGGTGAGGACTCCTGCAACCACGGTCAGCCTCTGGATCCGGTTGTTGTAAGTGTCCGCGACGTGGACCACGTTGTCCCCGGCCAG
>DAOVLG010000410.1 GCA_030631385.1 Candidatus Coatesiibacteriota bacterium
TAAATCGGCGAGCTGCTTCTGCACCGCTTTGTCGTCGGTGAGGAAGGAGGCCAGCCGGCGTCCGTGGTGGGGCCAGAAGCCGACCGCGGGGTCCACCGGGAGCTTGAGGATCTTTTCCGGCGTGGTGGCGGCCACCTCCTCGATGTCCACCCCCCCCGCCGCCGAGACCATGAACACCGGCAGCTTCGACGCCCGGTCCAGGACGATTCCCAGGTAGAGCTCGTCGGCGATGTCCACCGCCTCGTCCACCAGGACCCGCTCCACGGTGAGGCCCTTGATCTCCATGCCGAGGATCGCCGAGGCGTGCTTCTCGAGCTCGTCGGAGTTCTGGGCCAGCTTGACGCCGCCGGCCTTGCCCCGACCGCCCACGTGGACCTGGGCCTTCACCACGCACGGGAAGCCGATCTCCGCCGCCGCCTTGGGCGCCTCGGCGGGATCGCCGATGACCACCCCTTTGCTGGTGGGGATGCCGAACTCGCGGAAGAGCGCCTTGGCCTGGTACTCGTGTATCTTCAACCCTCGTCTCCCTTCTCCGATGGGGTACGATAAACGTACAGATAAAGACCGGTGAATTTTAGCACCGGTCGGTCACCCCCGCAAGGAATGATGCTTGAAATGTAGGGCGGGGATTTCCCTTCGGGCGCATATATTAATCCCCGCCGCAGCGGCCCGCAGATGATTCATCCGACAAAGACCGCATTTCTAATATTTAGCCACGACGAATCCTAGGGGGAGTTCTGCTAGGTCTATCAGGGTTTTCCTTATAGTCACAGTCCTTGCAAAACTCTTCCCCGCTACGAGGGCAAATACATTCGTCATTCACGCAACGAAAAGTGACTTTGCCCCATCCTTTTTCACATTCTACACTACCACCTTTAGTCGTACTCATAATGTTCCTCCTTATCGTATGATCGGGGGGCTGTTATCTTCATTGGCCTTCTTTTTCTAACCTCTCGTTAAACTCTTCCATCAACTCGCGGAACTCTTCACACTGCTTGTCCGTCAGGAAGTGTTGCTCAAGCCTTTCGTCGAGATCGTCCAGCAACTCGCAGAGCTCTTCCATCGGTTGCTGTTGTTTAAGCTTTTTGCGGAAATCAGATAGCAACTCGTCTAGCTCTTCCACCTGCTCTTCCGTCGGTTGCATTTGTTCATACCATTCGTCGGGATCGAGCACCAGCGCTTCGTCCTGCGCCATCTGCTCTTCCATCTGTTGCTGTGCCAACCGCTCGTGGAGATCGTCCATCAACGCTTCGTTCTGTGCCTTCTGCTCTTCCGTCGGGTTGTGGCGTTTGTATTCCTCGCAGCCAGCACCCCAAGATAACAGAAATATCACCGTAATTAACGCGGCTATCCTCATCTTTCCCTCCTTTTATTAAACGGCTAATCCCATGCGCTTTTTATAATACTTCGGCAGATCGTCCAGGGTTAGGTTTTTATAGATTAGCTCCCTGGACCTAATCCGGCGGCTCGAGGCTCACTTTGAACCTCTCGACGACCGCATCAGCGGGAACCCAACCTACCTCGCCCGCCGGGGTGAAGACCCGCCACCAGCCGTCCCCTTTCTCCAGGATGTAAACCGGATCGCGCACCCGCAGCTCGCCGATCACCCCACCGTCCGGGCCGTCGTACACCTTCGTCCCGGCAACCTCACAGTAACCCAGGGCCTCCGGTAAATCCTCCTTACAGACCGCCGCCGGGTCCGCCGTCCAGACCGAGTCCTCGGCGACGAGGTGCAACCTCTCTCCGTCGGAGGCCAGCCCCTGGACCACGCCCACATGGGTGAACTCGTACCACTGCCGGAAGGTCCAGACGCTGTACACCACCCAGGGGTAGGGCAGCCAGCCGTCCACCCGCCCTGCGCTTGGGTCTATCCGAAAGATGTAGGCCAACTCCTCACCGTCGCCGTAGTAGTCGTGGGCCGAGGCCCACAGGTGCTCGGTGTCCCAGGCCAGCCCGGTGATCTTGTATTTCTCGTCCAGGACGGCGAGCTCAATGAACTCCCGGTCGCGCCAGACGCCTATCACGTTGTGCCGGGCCGCGTACAGGTTCTCCCCGTCCGAGGCCAGCGGGCCCGAGTACTCACCCCGGTAAACCCAGCCGTCACCGACGCGCTGGAAGAGGAACTCCTCCCACTCGTTCACGGTGCTGCGTGCGGGGCGCAGCGCCCCGGAGAACCAGAAATCCCCTTTATGGAAGCAGATTCCCGAGAGGTACGA
>DAOVLG010000421.1 GCA_030631385.1 Candidatus Coatesiibacteriota bacterium
GAAGCCGAAGAGTTTCCTGATCCGTTCCCGCTGGATGACGAAATTGTCAAAGGGACTCAGCAGGTACAGACTTTCAGCGATTGAGCGGTCATCAAGCTCTTCGAGTGATTCGCTCAAGGCGAACCATTCATCTCCCCCAAAACCCTCGATCTCAACCCGGACAACCTCGCCGGACTCCACGAGCCGGTCCAGATGTTTCCTCTTTTTCTCAGCCCGGCGTAGGAAGAGACGGATGTCATTGAGCGTAGCCACACCATAGGCGGCGAGCGCCCGGCGGGTGAAGAAGAACTCCCGTTCATCCTCGTCGGGTAGAGTCGTGTCCACCCAATCGGGCAGTACCCGCTCGGTCAGGTCGTAGAACCGCTGGAACCTCTCCCGGCGGTCCACCATGATCCGTCCCTGAGTGAAGAGCAGATCCAGGGCGATTTTGGCCGGTTTCCAGTCCCACCAGGTCTTACCCTTCGCCGTACCGCCGAAGTCCTTTGCCGCCAGGGGACCCTCGGCGCGGATCCGTTCGTACACCTCGTCCATGAGGTTGCCGTACCTCTCCACGTATTTGCGTTGCCAACCCTGCTCCGGGAAGGTCCGCATCTTCTCGAGGAAGAAGCGGAAGTCCGCCATCGGCAGGTAGCTGATGGCGTGCCCCCAGTACTCGAACACCTTGCGATCCTGTGCAAGGAGTTCATTCAGATATTCCGACCGGTAATCGGGTAGGCGCGTCCAGAGGGTGTGGTGATGGGCGCGTTCGATGACGTTGATCGTGTCGATCTGCACGTACCCCAGACGCTCTATGCAACGGAGTGTCCCTTCCCTGCCGGCGGGCAGCGAGGTGCGTCCGTCGAGGAGCTGGTGTCTGAGCGCCAGCCGCTTTCCATGTGTTTTTACTAGCTTTACCTTTGATTCCATTCTTCTCCGATGCAATAACCAATCCGGTCTATTATACACGGTGTGGCCACTGCCGACCCCGGTGATATACGTGGGTGTGGCCGCCCTTGACCGACCCAATCCTAGCTGATACACTACGTTGCCGGGCCGGAGTAGCTCAGGGGCAGAGCAGACGCCTCGTAAGCGTCAGGTCGCCGGTTCGAATCCGGCCTCCGGCTCCAGCCTTTCGTTGGATGCTCGAAAACCCCCTCGGGGGTTTTTCCGTTCTAGCTGTTACGGTCGAGCGGATTGGTTTACACCGCCATTTACGGTATACTTGCCCCCGCTGTATCCCACAATCGGGAGCTCACAACTTGCTGAAGAACTGGCGTTTCTGGGTTGGTTTTGTAATCTCCGGTGGGCTCCTGTGGTGGTTCTTCCACGACATTGATCTGGCCGGGCTCGGTCAGGGCTTCGCCCAGGCCGACTACGGGATCCTGGTCTGGTGGATAGTGCCCCTGGCCGTCAGTTACCCGATGCGCATCTGGCGCTGGAAACTTCTCCTGGATTCGATCCACCCCGTGCGATTCATTGACGCGGCGAGCGGCACCATGATCGGCTTCATGGCCAACGGGATACTGCCCCTGAGGGCCGGGGAGCTGATCCGTCCCCAAATCGTCAGCCGCAACTCGGGCTACAGGTACTCCAGCGCCCTGGCCACGGTGATCTTCGTCCGAATCCTCGACGGTCTGGTCATCATGGCGATCTTCATCTGGATGCTCTTCCTCATCCCCTTCGGCGGGATGGTGAAGATCGGCCTGGCGATCGCCGTGGGCACTGTGTACGTCACCGGTTGCGCAGCCCTGGTGTTTCTCTATTATCGAAGAGACCCGGTGGCCACGGTCCTATCGTTCCCGGCCCGGCTCTTCGGAAAAAAGGCGCGGGAGAAGGTCCGGGAATTCTTCATCAACTTCGGCGACGGGCTCCACATCTTCAACCACCGAGGCCGGCTCTGGGCGGCCATCGGCCTCTCCTTAGTCATCTGGGGCACGGCGGCCCTCTCCTACGTCCCAATCATCCAGGCGATGCCCTTCGCCGATTTAGCGCCCTGGTTCGCCGCGCCGTTCACCCTGGCCTATGTGTGCCTGGGGGTGGTGTTCCCATCGGCACCGGGCTTTTTGGGTATCTTCGAGCAGTTCGGCTACATGGGTCTCACCACCTGCTCCCCCGCCATCATCGAGGTCTTCGGCGAGGCGGGC
>DAOVLG010000475.1 GCA_030631385.1 Candidatus Coatesiibacteriota bacterium
CGGACTAGAGGCCTCGCCCTGGTTTTTGGCGGTGACCCTCTTCCTGGCACTCTTCTTGGCCCTGGAGAAACGCCGGTCCGAGCTCAGATCCCTGGCCGGGGACGCCGAGAATCACCGAAAAACCCTGAGCGAGTACTCTGTGCGGCTGTTGGATCAGATGTCCGCCGTGGTCACCACCGCCACCGTGGTCTCCTACAGCCTCTACACCCTGTGGCCAACCACGGTGGAGAAGTTCGGAACCGAGGGGCTGGTCTACACGGTTCCCTTCGTCCTCTACGGAATCTTCCGTTACCTGTATGACGTGGAACAGCGCCGCTTGGGCGGCAATCCCTCCGCCATCCTCACCCGGGACGTTTCGCTTCTCGTGAACGTGGTCCTCTGGGCCGGCGCGGTGGTGCTGATCCTCTACTTCAAGCCGTAACCGTATGCGTGGAAAAGGGCGGGAAACACCCGCCCTTTTTATCTTGATCGTTCGTCTACCCCTCCATCGTCCACTGTCCGATGCCGAACCAGTGGCCGGTGTTGTTGATGTAGTCGAGCTGGGAGCGGAGAAGCTCGAAGTGTCCCTCCTCCATGTTTGCCAGATTCTTGAATGTTTCGCGCACGGTGGCGTCGGAGGCCTCCCCGGCCCATTTGGAGTAGAACTCGATGGAGGCCCGCTCCTGGTCTATCGCCGTCTTGAGGGCGTGGAGTTGGTTGACCCCCTCGGCTCCGGCGGTCCTATCCGCCACCGGATCGAGCTTCGGGATGAGTTCCGCGATCTCGGTGTGGGAGACCTCGATCGGCTCGATGGGCTTTCCGGCTGATGCGTTGCGGAACTGACGACGCAGTATCTCGAAGTGGTCCACCTCCTCGCGGGCCAGGGTGATGAACATATTCTTACCGGTTATGTCCTCGGTCCGACGGGCGAACTCGAGGTAACTGGTGAACCCGATTATCTCGGCCTCTATGGCCTGGGCGAGCACCTGTGCCACGGTCTTGCTCAAGGGTGCCTCCAGAGATATGGCATTTTGTATCTGCTGCGTTTAAACGGAGAAACGGAAGAGGATCACATCACCGTCCCGGACCACGTAGTCCTTGCCCTCGGTGTGGTACAGCCCCCTTTTCTTCAGTTCGGCGAAGGAGCCGTACCCCTTTAGATCATCGAAGTGGGCCACCTCGGCGCGGATGAAGCCGCGGGCGATATCGGAGTGGACGTGGGCCGCCGCCTCGAGGGCGGTTCCACCGCGCCGGAGGGTCCAGGCCCGGGTCTCCTTCCGGTTGGTGGTGAAGAAACTGTGCAGTTCCAGGGCCGAGTAGCAGGACTGCACCACTCTCTGTAAAGCGTCGTCGGGGATACCGAACTCACGGCGCATGAGGACGGCCTCGTCGGGCTCCAGACCCGCCAGCTCACCCTCGAGTTTGGCGTGGACGACCAGGGGTTCGCCGGGAAGTTTCTCGGCAAGTTTTCGGACGTCTTTTGATACCTCGCGTCTGTCGGCGTCCACGCTCAGGAGGGGGATCAACGGCTTGCGGGTCAGAAGACCCAGGCCACGGATCAGCTCTTCCTCGGAGGGTTCTAACTCCAGGGTGGAGGCTGGTTTACCTTCGTCGAGCGCTCGTGCCAGCCTCTCCAGAACCGCCCTCTCGGTTTTCACCAGTTCCATCGCCCTCTTATCGCCCCGGTCAGCCCCCCGACCAACGCTCCCCATCCGTGTCTCTACCGCGCCCAGATCGGCCACGCCCAATTCTAAG
>DAOVLG010000523.1 GCA_030631385.1 Candidatus Coatesiibacteriota bacterium
ATGAATCGGCCCGCTATGAGGCCGACGCCCTTCAACCCGCCAACGGCGAGGTGATCGGGGCCCTCTGCCTATTCTCGGACGAAATGATGAGGTTCCGCCTAGAATTTCAGACGACGTCTTTCCGGGTTTTTGCGGTCGGGAAAACTCCCACCGGAAAACCGTTCTACGGCGACCGGCGGGCGTACGAGTTGGCCGGGAGTCCCGCCGGTGCCAGCCCCGTGGGCGACTACAGCCCCCTCTTCGATCCCGGTTCACCCATCGTCGCCGAGGCTGATCCTAAAGAGAGACCCCGGCTCCTCTACGAGGCACTTGACGAATATAACCTGGGCGCCGCGCTCTACAACGGTGGCCGATACGACCGGGCCGTTCCCCGCTTCCGCCGCGTGTTGGAGGAGGTGGGCGATCTGAACCGCGCCGGGTACTGGCTTTCCTCTGCCCTTTACCGATCCGGCGATCCCATCGGGGCCGAGAAAGAGCTGTTGCTCTTCGGCGAGAAATGCCCCGGAGACTTGGACGGCTTGCTTCTGCACGCCGACATCCTGACGGTGTTGGGACGGAGCACCGAATCGCTCGTCCTTCTTCAGGAGGCGATTAGTAACCTGCCCGACGAACCGCGGCTCTACGAGAAGTTGGCCGAGTTGTACCGGGATCTGGGGGATGTTGAGCAGACCGAGCTTCTGTTCCTGCGGGCCCGGGAGGTTTCCGATGACCGCTGACCGGGTGCTCATTCTGGGGGCCGGTCTGACGGGACTCGCCGCCGCCGACGAGCTGGCGGATGCCGGTGTCCCCTGCCTGGTGCTGGAACAGCGCGGCGCCGTGGGCGGTCTGGCCGGAGGGGTGAAGCGGAACGGCTTCTCATTCGATTACGGGCCCCACCGTTTCCACACCCCCGATCCCCGGATCGAACGCCTGTTCACCAAACTCTTCCCCGACGGCGCCTACCTCAAGCCCCGACGCAAGAGCCAGATTCAGCTCGTCGGCAAGCGCTTCGCCTACCCACTGGAGCTTGGCGACGTGGTGCGCAAGCTGGATTTTATGGACAACGCCCGGGCCTTCGCGGACTATCTTGCAAGCTCGGCCCGCCTGGTGTTCTCCAGCCCCGTCGAGGAAAGCTTCGAGGACTGGGTGGTCAACCGCTTCGGGCGCACGCTCTACGACCTCTACTTCAGGCCGTACACCGAGAAGCTCTGGGGCGTCCCGACCCGGGACATCTCCCTCGACTGGGCCTCGCAACGGATCAGCCTGGTCAACCTCTTCGATGTTTTAAAACGACTCCTTTCAAAGGGAGGGGGTGCGGAGCC
>DAOVLG010000362.1 GCA_030631385.1 Candidatus Coatesiibacteriota bacterium
ATTTGCCTCGGCGGACATCCTCTTTTTCGAGAATTTCTCCAACGGTGACCTTACCGGTTGGACCCGTGAGCCCGGTGAGTTCGGTCAGCGCTGGACCATCAGTTCCCAGCGCTACTTCGACGCGCCCTACGGGGTGATCTGCGAGAAAGGCAGCGACCAGGACGAGTGGTTGATCTCTCCACCCATCCACCTCACCAGTGATGTGGTCATTAGATTTCACTGGGCCACCAGCTACACCTGGTTCGTCTCCCCCCACAACAACGGCGACTATTTGCTGGAGATACGCGAGGCCGGCGGTCCGGGCGATTGGGTCGAGATCTGGAACGAGGAGACCGAGGGGTCTTTTAACAATTGGACTTGGTACGAGACCGAGATTGGAATCGGCGGATTTTGGGACGGTCACGACGTGCAGTTCGCCTGGCGCATAGTGTCGGATAGGGCCGCCGATGCCCGGCTCGATACGATCACCGTTTACGAAGGCGGCTCGTCGGACATCCAAGAGACGAGTTTCGGAGTGATAAAGGCCACCTTCCGCTGATGGAGGAACCTGATTGAACGGGCGACGATTAGTCGCCCTTTTTTTACTTCCACGATTTCGATCGTACGGTCTGCGCCGATCACGCGGATTAGGCTCCGACGTGTTAAAATGTAGCGTTTAAAAGGTAAGCGGTATTAAATCTGAGGAAGGGGGGTGGTAACCGACTGGCCGTTGCCGAGGGTGTTTCCGGGGCTGCACACCGACAGGCAAAACCTCGGCTCGGGTTACCCCATTCAACGCCACGTCGGGAAGGGTGGAGGTTGAGTGAGCATGCCGACTCTCCGTTCGCCCGTCCGTATCCACCGGTGCTCCGGCCGTTTCCGTATACATGGCGGTCCGAGTTATCGGAGGATAACCCGTAATGGTACCAATGAGCTGTATTGAAACAAGAATAGCTGACCAGACGCGCGGAACCCGATATCTCACCTGGGGTCTGATCGCCTTCGAGATCGTCCTGTGCGCGTTCATGGTCTGGGACGTCGGCGGTTACACGCCCGACGACGCCTACATCTACCTGAACGGGGCCCGTCAGTTGGCCGGCGGTCAACTGCCGAACATGACGCCGGGGGAGGTTCCCACCAACGCCTGGTCCAGTCTGGTGTGGGTGGGGCTGATCACCCCGGCCTACTGGCTCGGCATCAACGCCTTAATCTGGGTCAAGGTGCTCGGTCTCATCCTGCTGTTGGGCGTGGTGTGGCAGGTTGCGCGGATAATCGGGCTCTTTTATCCCAAACTCGATCCGGCGACCGTCTGGGCGATCGCCGGACTGACGCTCGTCTACATGCCCCTGGTATTTTGGGCCACCAGCGGCATGGAGACGATTCTGTACGTCTTCAGCCTGGTGTTGGCCTTCCGCCTCCTCTTCCGGGATCATGCGCGGGGGCGGCTGTCCGTCGGCCTGGGGCTCGCCCTGTCCCTGCACTTGGTCAGCCGGCCCGAAGCATTCATCAACGTGGCGCTCGCGGGTGTGCTCCTTTTGGTCCTCGTTTTGAATCCCGAGCGGCCTTACACCTGGTCGGGGCTCGTGCGGCCCGCTATCGGACTGCTTCCGGGGGTCCTGCTGTTCCTCCTGCCCGGTCTTTTCTACCCGACCGTGCTGCCGACCAGCGCGCTGGCCAAATCCCTCGCTCTTGCCGTCGCAAGCAGCGACCAGTTCTGGTGGAATCTTCGCGAGCTAGTCCTGAACTTCGCGCTCACGCCGGGGAACGTTTTCATCTACGCCGGGATGTTTATCTTCGTTTTCTCGCGGCGCCGGCGGGAGGACCTGATCTACGGCTGGGAGATGCGGGCCTTCGTCGTACTGTTGGCCGTGATGCACCTGGGCAAAAGGGTGCTGGTGTGCGACTGGATGGCGGTCCAGCGTCTGTGGCTGGAATCGGCGGGAATAGCGCTCATCGTAGGTCTTTTGGCGCTCATCCGTCTGATCGAAAGGAAAAAGTATCTGCTGATCGTTGCCGTCGTCCTGTGCGGCAGCCTGGCGGCGGGGCTGCTCGGTTGGCGGGTTTACATCTTCTGCCATTACCACCGTACCGGTGACCCCGCCGAGGTGATGGGGCGGTTCGTGGGTGAGCTGAAGAGGGACGACTCGTGGATGATCGCCACCGATATGGGGGTTGTGCCCTACTTCGGCGAGATCAACACGATCGATGCCGAAGCCGTTCCCATCTGCAACTATCACCTCCTCCAGGTGCCCGACGATCTCGCCTATGTGTGGAGTCATCGGGTTGATTTCGTCGTCGTCACCTCCCCGTACATCACTGCGCCGCGGGCAGGCGCCACCCGGTACCGCATGCTGAACGAGATACTCGCCCAGAGATACTTCTGGGAGAACTACCGCCCCGTGTTGAGCGCCGAGTGGCGCGGGGTGTTTGATCACGGAACCGTAAGGCAACACGAGGGTCGGTACTACCACCTTTTCGTCTCGAAGCGGATTGATTGCGACCTGCCCAGCCCCCCGATCCTGTTGATGAGGGGGTTGTACCCACGACCGGTGGCCGCGGACGTCGTCCTCCCGCTGGAGCTTCCCC
>DAOVLG010000054.1 GCA_030631385.1 Candidatus Coatesiibacteriota bacterium
CCAGGGCGGCCCCGTCCTTCAACAGGGCGTGGGAGCCGCGGGCGCCGACGTTGATCGCGTTGCCGGGGCAGGACAAGACCTCGCGTCCCAGCTCGGCGGCGAAGCCGGCGGTGATGAGCGCGCCGGATTTCTGGGGCGCCTCGACCACCACGGTGCCCAATCCGAGGGCGGCGATCAACCGGTTGCGCCTCGGGAAGTTCTGCGCTTCGGGAGGCGTGCCCATGGGGAACTCGCTGATGAGGGCGCCGTCGGCGATTATCTTTTCGTAGGCCGAACGTTCGTTCGCCGGGTAGACCAGGTCCACCCCGCAGCCCAGCACCCCGATGGAACGCCCCCCGGCGCCTATCGCCGCCAGTTGGGAGGTGAGGTCTATCCCGGTGGCGCAGCCAGAGACCACGGTCATCCCCGCCCGGGCCAGCCCCCCGCCAAGCTTGCGCGCCAGCCCCCGGCCGTAGGGGCTCGGTGTGCGCGTCCCCACGACGGACACCGCCAGGCGGTCCTCCCGAAGGTACTCCCCGCGCATGTACAGGACCGACGGCGGGTCGGGTAAATCCTTCAAGGGAGAGGGGTACTCGGGGTCGTCGAGAAGACAGAGCGTCAGGTCGGGGAGTTCGCGCATCGCGGCGAGCTCCCGTTCCAGGTGCTTTTGGTGGTCGGTGCCCCGGGCGGCCACGATGTTACCGGCACGGACATCGCCGATCCCGTGGATCTGAACCAGCCGCCCGTGCGGCGCCGCCAGGGCCTCCCGCGCCGAGCCCAGACGCTCCACCAGACGGCGGAAGTGAACCGGCCCCACCTCGGGAACCAGGTTCAGGCTGATCCAGGCCGCCACCTCGGAATCGGGAGTTATTTTAGAGGGATCATGCACCTATTGCCCAATCTTGAGACAAGGGGGTAACCGCATGTTCAACTGAGACTGTTGTATAAAAGGGTTCTTCGTAGGGGCAGCCCTCTGCGGTCGCCCGCGGGCGGGGACGGAGCCCCGCCCCTACGGGGCGAATTGTAGTTTTTTTCGTAGGGCGGGGTTTCCTAACCCCGCCGCATGATGGTTAACGGCTCGTCGCCTCCTCGACGATGGCGATCTCATCATCCGTCAGGTCGTAGAGTTCGTACACCAGCTTATCAATCTCGCGATCGGTGTAGTCTATGCGGCGCTCTAACGCTTCCTGGGCGGTTTGGCTGAGCTTCTTTTTGTTAAGTTCCTTGTTCAGCTTCAACATCCGCTCCACCAGCTCCACCATCCGGTCGTGCATCTTCTTTTCTTCAGGCTTGGAGAAGTCAATGGTCCAGATGGGAAGTTGCTTGATTACGCTTGGTTTAACCTCAGCAAATACTTTACTCGACTGTGGATTGCTAAGCTTATAAACAAAGGCCATGAGTTTTGAATTGAGTACCCCAAGTAGGAATTTAAGATTTATTTTTTCCGAATGAATGATGAATACCGAGTTTTGGCAGTAGTAGCCTTCTTCATCGTAACAAGCTTTAAGGGTATCACTCGTTTGACGCAACAATATCTTAGGTTGTAGGATCAATTCTTCATCAGATGGATACATTAGCCATTCTCCATATTTGATAAACAGGTTGCCGGGGAAGGAAATAGTATAACGATTGACGTTGGTGCCCACTAAAAGAGGTTTCCATTCTTTCCCTCTTGGTTTGGTTGAATGATAAACCCTCTTTTCTAACATCTCCCGCGTCTGTGGTGGCTTACCATAACCGACTTGGTAAGGTTTTATTCCCCAAATAATTGAGCAGTTCATATCGAAAGGGGTAGACTCTTTGTTCAACTTCTTAATTATCTTTTGTTTGTTTTCATCTAAGTCAACAATGACCCTGCAATATTTATCATCCTGCCAAATACGTTTGTCAAGCAAATGGTCAACAATGACTGTCCCTTTGCGAATTCTGACTGCACGACAGAGTCCTTTAGTTTCTTTCAAGTTGGATAAAATGAGCGTGGAACTTTCTACCGTTGCTTGTTTGAATACCCCGTCGCCATAATCAATAATTTCCTCAATCTGAAACGATAGCAATCGAAGTCTAAACTTAGCCGCACTGTTGATAAGTAGCCAAGTATTCGGAACAATACAACCCAAGCGACCTTTGTTCTTTAAAAGATGAATTGACTGAGAGATGAAATAGAGATAGCTGTCTTTTGTCTTTGTTGGTACCTGGGGAAATTTCTTTACAAGATACACACGTTCTTTAACATCGAATTCCCCACCCCACGGCGGATTACCTATAACCACGTCGAAGCCGCCTTGCTCCATGATCTCGCCGAAGCCGTGGTTCTTGCTGTGCCAATCAAAGGCGTTGATGCGGCGGGTTTCCTCGGCGTCGAACATATCGGTCTGCGTGCCCTTGCGGTCGTAGAAGTCCGGGCCGATCAGCGAGTTGCCGCACCGGATGTTGCGCTTGAGCCGGGGCAAAATCTGGAGGTGCGAAGGAAAGTGCACCTCGCCCTCAAGCAGCTTGATGTAAAGCGACATCATGGTAATCTCCACCGCCTGCGGGTCAATGTCCACCCCGTGGATGTTGTTCTCGAGTATGCGCGCCTTCTCCGCGGCGGTGAGCTCCAGTTTGCCGTCAACGTTGGTAAAATAGGGTAAATCCTCTGCCCCTATCATTCGCGTCTGCTTGACCTTGCCTTCCTTAAACTGCCGTTCATAGTAATCAAGATGCCAGCCGAGAAGTATCTGGTATGCGGCCAGAAGGAACGAACCGGAGCCACACGCCGGGTCGAGTATGCGCAGCTTGGATACATCATCCGGTGTCAAGTCCGCCGGTTCCAGAAGCTTGCCCAGGGTGTTTTTGACGATGTAGTCCACGATGTAGGCCGGGGTGTAGTATACCCCGCCCGCCTTGCGCACCTCGGGCTTTTCCTCAAGCTTCGCCCGCTTGGCGGTAACGTGCAGGGTCTTACCCAGGTAGCGCTCGTAGATGGTGCCCAGGATTTCGACACCGATCCAGTCGAACCTGTAGGGTGATTCGGGAAAGTAAAGGTTTTCAACGATGTTCGCCAGCAGGTCGGAGTCCAGCGGGTATATCTCGCAAGGATGCGGTTGTAGAATCTCGCCGTTGAACCGCCTGTTCTGCCTGTGAAAGAAGGGAGCCAGATGGTCTCTCATCAGGTCGCGGCGCTTGCCTTCGAGCCTCCAGTAGCGGACAAGCTCCTCCATGGAACGCTCGGACAATATGCTGCGGTCTTCACAGATTCGTATGAAAACCAGCCGGTCGAGCAGGCGCTGAACAACCTCGTTGAGAACGTATGTATCGAGGGCGGGGGTATGCTTCTTGTATGATTTAGCAAGCTCCTCCCGCCATTTGGTAAGCAGTTTCAGAAAAGCCTCATCAACCGTGGTGCGCAGGTGCTTGGATTCTTTGTCACGTAGCAGGAGCTTTTCGAGCGACCCCGCTTCAACCTCGTCGCGACTGAGCTGGGCCAACTTGTCCAGATTGTCGGAATACTCATCGAATCGCAATGACCAGATAAGCCCCCGCTCCGGCGCGTGCTGGTCAGGTTCGAGAGTGGCATCGTAGAGCTTGAACTCCTCGAAATCGGTAAGGGCGACTATAAACACCGAGGATGAGTGCCAGGCGTAGGACTTGGCCTGCATGATGTGCTTGACGTTGTCCAGGCTCTCGGCGGGTCTCTTAGCTTCTATAAAGAGCTTTGTCTGGCCCGCAATGCGGAGTGCGTAGTCGGGAATTCCGCTGGTTTCCCCTTCTTCAACTAATACCTCTCGCATGTTGGGTTGCAGGCTTTGTCTATTTTGAACATCCCACCCCAGTGCCTCTAAAAACGGTGAAATAAACTCCTTGCGCACGGCGGCCTCGTTGTATTCGGGTGAGCGGTAATAACTGAGGTCGTGTGTGAAAAGCTCGACAAGCCTTCTTATCTCTTTTTCGTTAACCATACTCCCCCAGCTTGGCGAAGATCATCCGGCCGGCGGAGGTCTGCAGGTGGCTGGTCACCATGACCTCGACCTCTTGGCCGATGCGGTCCCGACCCCGGTCCACCACCACCATGGTGCCGTCCTCGAGGTATCCCACCGCCTGGCCCGGTTCGGTGCCCTCCTTCAGGAGCTTGACCCTCATCCTCTCCCCGGCCAGATACACCGGCTTCAGGGCGTTGGCCAGCTCGTTGATGTTGAGGACCCTGACCCCCTGAAGCTCGGCCACCTTGTTCAGGTTGAAGTCGTTGGTGAGGATCTTGGCGCCCTTGGCCATGGCGAGCTTCACCAGTTTCGAGTCCACCTCGGTGAGCTCGGGGAAATCGGTGCTCTCGATCTGGATCTGCTCGCCCAGCCTCTTCTGCATGTCGTTGAGGATATCCAGACCGCGGCGGCCCCGGTTACGTTTGAGGGTGTCGGAGGAGTCGGCGATGAGCTGGAGCTCCTTGAGCACGAACTTGGGAATCAGGAGCGTCCCCTCGAGGAAGCCCGCCGCGCAGATGTCGGCGATGCGTCCGTCAATGATGACGCTCGTGTCCAGGATTTTCCTCTCCGAGGCGGCCCCCTCGCCCGCGGGGAGGTCGGCCCTTTTAAACCAGTTCGGCGGGAACTTGCGGATCGCCAGGGTCGTGCCCAGGTAGCCGAAGAGCACCATGGCACCCAGGGAAAGGGTGTAGCGGATGGCGGGGTAGTCGGAGACGATGGCGATCTGAGAGACGATGGCCGCCATGATGAGCCCGAGGAGGAGACCGATGGTCCCGGCGATCACCTGGCGGTTGGTTCGGCGCGAGAGCCAGATCTCCAGGGCCACGAAGATGACGGCCGCCCCCACGCCGACGGCGGCGCCGATCAGGTAGGCGAAGGGGGTGTCGGGAAAGAAGTTGTGGGTGAGAAAGCTGGCGATACCGCCCATGAAGGCGATAATGCCGATGCGGATGAGCAGCATGTCGGTGCCTCGGGTCTGTGGGGAGGTGACCTTTGATGGCGCGCCAGAGAGGGATCGAACCTCTGACCTACGGTTCCGGAGACCGTCGCTCTATCCCCTGAGCTACTGGCGCATCCGTGGGGAGCCCGTCGGAACGTGTCCGTCCGCGTTTCCCGGTCGTCCTCCCGGGTGGGATCACCAGCGGGACCGAAGGCCTAAAAAAGGCCGCCCGCCACCTTGGCGCGCCCGGGTGGAATCGAACCACCGGCCGGCGGTTTAGAAGACCGCTGCTCTATCCCCTGAGCTACGGGCGCGGCACGGGTCCCGAGGCCGTTGGGAGTCGTGGGGTTATGTTAGGAGTCCGTATTACGGATTAGCCCCGGAACCAAAGCGCCCATACTATAACATAGATAGGGCGCTGATTAAAGGTTGCGGACCTTCGCGTCCGGGAACTTTTACATCGTAAAAAAAGTAGCATATTAATACGCCCGAGGCTTCAACCCTGGCGGTTTACGAACCAAAAAAGGCGGTTTGCGATGAGACGCAGAGACCTTCTCTTTTTTACCGGACTGGCCCTGGTGCTCTTGCTGCCGATGCTGGCTCTCTCCGACGAGATGGGTGGGCAGAAGAAGGTTCAGGCCGAGGGGGTGCTCCTCGATGACTACTACTACGACGACCCATATTACGAGGAGTACGCCTTCGATCTTATGTACGGCGGTGGAGGGGTAGAGGGCGTGATCCCCGGCTCCGAGCTCGGCATCGAGGTGGAGACCTTCACCACGGAGACCGGTTTCGACGCTTGGCGGGTGGTCATCCCCGGCGGTCGTCCCCTGGCCACCCCGGCGGTGGGCGACGGCCTGGTCTACATCGGCGGAGGGTTCGGTTCCTACGAGTTCTACGCCTTCTCGGGCGAGAGCGGCCAGGCCGAGTGGATGTTCCAGACGGGCGACGACGGCCCCACGGCGGCGGTCTTTTCCCAGGGTCGCGTGGCCTTCAACACCGAGAGCTGCATCCTCTACGTCCTGGACGCCCGGCGGGGGCACAAGGTCTGGGGCGAGTGGCTCGGCGACCCGCTCATGGCCCAACCCGCCATTCAAGGCGATTACATCTACATGACCTACCCCGGCGGTGACGGCCACCACCACCTCACCTGCCGCAAGCTGGAGACCGGCGAGACGATCTGGGACCAGCCGATCATCGGCGAGGTGATAACCGCCCCGATCATCGCCGACGGCTCGGTCTACGCCGCCTGCCTGGAGGGTACGGTCTACCGCTTCGACGCCAAAGACGGCGACATCGTCTGGAAGGAGCAGATGAACGCCACCTGCGCCCCCTTCGTCTACTCGGGCGAGGTCTACGTCTCCCAGCGCCAGGAGGGCGACGAGACCGACGAGTACGGCCAGGTTCAGTACGAGGGCCTGGCGCGCCTGGACTCCGAGTCGGGCAGCCGGGAAAACGACGCCCTCTGGCAGATGCGCAAGGCGGATTACCTCCGCCACTCGGTCAACGCACGCAGCGCCTACGCCTCGGAGCAGATGGCCGCCGACTCCTCGGTGGGCTTCTCCACCGCCCCTGGCGCGGCCAAGCTCGAACAGGGCCAGATGAACGTCGGCTGGGGCACCGTCTCCGGCATCTGGGCCTACCAGGGCTCTCGCCCCGTGGTCGTCGAAGGCCTGTCCTACTCCACGGCCCACGACGCCCTGGTCTGCACCGACATCGAGACCGGTGAGGTCATCTACGAGATTACCTACCAGCCCGAGGGCGAGGTGTTGGGCGGCCGGATGCTCACCCCACCCTCCTGGGCCGGCGGCAAGCTCTACGTGGGCACCGAGGACGGCTTCATCGTCTGCTTCCGGGCCTCCGACGGTACCGAGCTGTGGCGCGTGGAGATCGGCGAGCCGATCCGCTTCCAGCCCGCCGTGGAGGGCGGCTGGGTCTACGTGGGCACCGACCGCGGCACCCTCATCGCCTTCAATACCGACGATTATAGAGCCACCGGCTGGGCGATGTGGGGCGGCGATTCCACCCACAACGCGCCGAACTAACGAAACTGGAAAATACATCAACCGCACCTTTCGAGGTGCGGTTTTTTTTCAGTAGTGGCGGGGCTCTGTAGCGCCCGCGGTCGGCCACAGAGGGCCGCCCGACGTTGAAGCAAAGGGTTAAAACCCCTTGTCTTACCCCTTGTCTTTAACGGGAGTGACCAACGGGAGCGCTGGCAGCGGTGTGTAGAAACCCGTCCCTTCATTTGATGGATGCGATGCGATGGTGTAGGGTCGCCCCTCTGCGGGCGACCGCTTGATTAAATTGGCGGCGGGGATGGAATCCCCGCCCTACGTTTCCCTTCACCCTAACCTGTGGGCGACCGCCCCTCCCTAGAGGGGAGAGGGGGTAAGGGTGGAAGCGACCAGCGGGAGTGACCAACGGGAGCGCTGGCGGGCGGGGCGTAGAAGCCCCGCGCTACACCAGGCGGCTGGCGGCGTAGCGTCGCCCTTCTACGGGCCGACCTGAAGGTCGGCCCCTACGTTTAAAAAAGGGGTTAAAACCCCTTGTCTTAGTGTATTTTAGGAGTGACGCTCGCGGGATAAAACACCGGGATTGCCGGGGGTTTTACCTCGCGGGGCTGCGATCCAACGCGCTGCGTTGGTCCAGCTTCAAGCCGGCTTCCTGTTTTAATCCCCTCCAAGGCCCCAGGGCCGCCAACAGGGCCGCGAGATACGCCCCCAGGCCGATCATCAGCACGACGGTGAATCCCGAGCCCACGGCGATCACCACCGCGATCACCGAGGCGAGGACGCTGAAGACGCCGTTTATCCCCCAGACGTAGGGCACCATCCCCTTCTCGTCGGCCCGGTTGAGGCGGGTGACGCCCAGCGGCAGCGCCATGCCCATCACGAAGCCCAACGGGGCCAGGGTCAATCCGCTCAACAGGATCCGCCAGATCAACCCGGTCCCCCTCGCTGCCGCCAGCAGATGGGGGACGATGAAGGCGTGGATGAGGATCACCGCCGCGATCAAACCGAGGGCGATCAGGTTCAGCCCCCGCAGGTTGAACCTCTTCGCGAGGCGGCTGGAGAAGGCGCTCCCCGTGCCGGCGAAGACCAGCAGGGTGAAGATGACCACCGACGTGGCGTAGGTGGGGGGCCCGAGAAACAGCACGTAGCGGGAGATCAGCGCCAGCTCGACCAGCATGAACCCGAGGCCGATGGCGGCGAAGTAGAGCCACTTCTGGGGATGGTGCACCAAGACACGCCCCAGGGTGAACCGCTTCCCCCTCTTCAGCGCCAGGGGGAGGATGATGAAGAGAACCGCCGCGGCGATGAGCATGATGAACAGGTCGCGCAGGGTGGTGGTGGGCATCGGAGCGAAGGGATACCACAGGTCCATGGGTATGGTCTTCGGGTCCGGCGGCTGGAAAACCGATCCGATGGGGAGGAAGAAGAAGGGCCGGTCGTC
>DAOVLG010000168.1 GCA_030631385.1 Candidatus Coatesiibacteriota bacterium
CCGAGAGGTACGACACCTCCCGGGGCAGCATGAACTCCGGCCAGGGCTCTTCCTCACCGGTCTCCGGGTCCACCCGGACGATCGTTTCCTTTTCGACCACGTAGAGCAAACCGTTGTGAAAGGTGATCTCGGTGTAGTAAACGGCGTAGGGCTTTAAGAGGCCGTAGAAGGACTGCCACGGCTCGTAGCCCAAAACCTCCTCGGCGTACGGGTGGGCCGGCTCGATGTTGGCCAGCGCGGGTCCGGTGAGAAAGCCAACCAGCAAAAGTATGGAAAGCTTACGCATCATCAATCCTCCGGTCTATTCAAAGATGCTGATGTTCGAGTCCATCAACAGATCGACTGACCCCAAAATCCGCCTGTGGGCGTGATTGAAGTACTGCTCGTCTATCTCGACGCCGACGGCGTTCCTGGCGGCCTTGACCGCCGCTACAACCGTCGTACCCGTCCCCATGAACGGATCGAGCACCGTGTCGCCGTGAAAGGAGAACATCCTCACCAGTCGGTCGGCGACAACCAGGGGAAAAGGCGCGGGATGTTTTTTCGTCGAGGCCCCGCCCAGACGCCAGATCTGCTGAAACCACTCGTTGAAGCTGACCCGCTCGATCATGCTCAGCCGCCGCTGCTCGTCGGTGGGCCGGCGATACCCTCCCGGTTTGCGCTGCATGAGGATGTACTCGATGTCGTTTTTCACGATGGCGTTGGGCTCGTAGGGCTTGCCGAGGAAACGCCCCCCGCCCTCCACCTCTGTCGTCGCGTTGGCGATTTTGTACCAGATTATCGGGTTGAGGTTATCGAAGCCGATCTTCCTGCACCGGACGCTTATATCCGAATGTAAGGGCATCACAAGGTGTCTACCGAACCGACGGCGTGATAGGCAGACATCCCCCACCACACAACACAGACGGCCTCCGGGTACCAACACACGGTAGATATGACGCCAGACCTTGTCCAGCTCGTCAAGGAACTCCTCGTAATCGGCGACGTGACCCAACTGACCGGGAGTATCGTTGTAACGCTTCAGGGTCCAATACGGGGGAGACGTAACGGCCAGGTGGCAGCTCTCATCGGCGAGCCAGGTCAGGTCCCGCGCATCGCCTTTTTTCAGCACAACGGATACGTCAATTTTTCCATTCTGCGCCTGTGCCCTCTCCGCCTCCCTGAAGCGTTTGTTCAACGAGAGGGATTCGTAGATTTCCTCTTTCGCACTCATTGGCCGAGTTGACCCTTCACATGACCGAGTAGGGACTTTATAAAGGTTGAAGTAGTTATTCTAAGTCAAGCAATATTTCAATCGGATTGTGGTCACTCAACTCAGCTATTTGGTCATTATATAAAACATTTATGTCTTTGATTTTGTCAACTAAATTCAAAGAAATAAATACATAGTCTAATTGCCAATTTCGTTTTGCATTTATGCTTCGCCAAGTTTCAATAGGTTTTGCATACTTTTTATCAAGTAGGTTTACAAGTCCAAAATTATCAATCCTTTCAAACATTATTTTATGCGAAATTCCTGCTTGTTGTTCGTCCCATTGTAAGCTCGCATTAAAGTCACCCGCTAAAATAATATTTCTTTTTAATCCTAATTTGCCGTCAAGCAACAAGGTTAAGTCAGATAACATCCTATGTAAACTTGTAATGCTATAACCATATTCTAGTATTGCATATAGAGAAATTGCTGTTAAAATTATTTTATTTATTTTTATTTCTGCAACTGATAAGCAACCTTGATAGTCTGTTTTTATTTTTAATTCTCTTATTGGAATATTATTGGTAAATATTCCAGTTCCCCATTTCCTTTTTTGGTCGATGTTTTCCCAGATAAAAGTGTCTGCGTCACTGAATTTTGTTATTTGTTTTTGTTTGTCGCCTATAAAACCTGATGATTTACTATTTGGACATACTTCTTGTAATAGTGCAATATCAGGTTTCAGGTCATTGTCAAGAAAGTCCCAAAATTTTTGATTTAAGTGTTTCCTCTGCCAGTAATTTGTATTCCAGTTTATTATTTTCACTTGTTCCATGATTTATTCCTCCATTAATACATACTTACTTGTCTTTCAAAATCAAAATTATTCGGAATCATCCCCTTAATAAATCCAACTTAAAACCTAGCCTTTACCTTTCTTCAACCGCCACCCGACCCCCTCGATCACCCCCGCCGACTGTCCGAGACTGATCTTCCCGCGTCGACCAGAAATAACTCACCGCTTCAATAACTCTTTTATCGTATTTACTCACGGCACGACCTGGATGGTGTCGGCCCGGATGTGCGTCATCTACTCGATGTAGGAACTGGAGCCGCCGACGGACACCCGTACCCGCCCCTTGACAAGCTCGCTCTTTATGTACAATAGCTCGTTGGTGTGGCCGGTGAAGTGGCAGTGGACGTGGCGTCCGCCGTCGGTCAGGAGCATCAGGCTGGCGTTGTCTTGGGCGAAGACGTTCACCTCGACCACCTCGCCGGAGACCACCTTGGCGCCACGGGGGGTCTCCCAGCGCAGGTCCCAGGCGAAGGCGCCCTCGCCGGTGTCGTACTCGGCCAGGAGGCGCGCCGCCCGGTCCGAGGGGCTGGCCTCCAACTCCCGCCGGACCGCCGACTGCATCGTCTCGTCCGGTGTCTGCAAGAGGATGTGGTAGAGACAGTCCAGGCCGTCTTCGCCCAGGTGGGCGAGTTCCACCACCGCCAGGCGCAGATTCGGGTCATCCAGGTAATCCAGGGACTCGGCCAGCTCGAAGAGGTACTCACGATCACCTATAAGAGCCTTGTTCTTACAGACTTCGATGTCGTGTACATCCCGGATGGCGCCGCAGCCGGCGAAGAGGAGCGCCAGGCCGGCCAAGACACCGATGAACGGCTTGCGCGGCATATCCACCCCACCTCTGTTACCTTTGTAAACCAAAACCGCCCCGCGGGGCGCGTGGGTGATCAACCATAGTCGGATTCCTGGAAAGCGCGGCGGGCGCCGTCTGCCACCAGCTCCCCCACCTGACGCCGACCGTCGCTGGAGCGGCGCTTCTGTGTTACCGGTGTCTGGGCATCTACGCCGGTGCCGTCCTGGCGGCACTGTACTTGATCATCCGGGGAAGGCTGGGGCGAGGGTTGCCGAAGGGCCGGTCAACGGTGATCCTCGCGCTGTGGCTCGCGCCCCTGGTGGTGGACGAGGTCCTGGCGACCCTGGGGGCCTGGGACCCGCCGTCCTGGTGGCGCGTGGCGACGGGCGCCCTGGGTGGTACGGCGCTGATGGCGCTCGGGATCGCCCTGCTGGGGGTGAGCTGGCGGAGGGCGAGGGCCCGGAGGGAGGGTAGGCATCTCGGCGAATTGGGGAATTCCTTCAAGAAATCGGAGGCGGTTCTCCTGCCGCCCGCCCTGTGTGCCATCTTGTTGGGGCTCTACCTCCCGGGTGGGATCGGCCTGTGGGTCCTGGAGGCTCTGGGCCTCCTGGGCGTTCTGTTGAGTTTCACCGTGGCGGGCGCGCTTCTGCTATCCCCCTGGCCTCCACTGACTCGAAGGAACTGGTGGGGCTACGGCTCGGCGGCGGTGGTCATCGGCCTCGCCGCCTGTACCGTTCTATGGATGCTGAGGGGGTAACCACGGCGGGGCGTGGAAGCCCCGCTCTACATCGGGCGACCGCGTGATTAAATCGGCTGGACGCCCGTCAATCCCCTATCTCGGTCAGCTCGGCCTCGCGCAGGTAGCGCGCCGCGTCCTCGGGCTTGGTCGGATTGATGTAAAAACCGGTCCCCCACTCGAAACCGGCCACCTTGGTCAGCTTGGGCATGAGCTCGATGTGCCAGTGGTAGGCCAGAAGATCGGTGCCGCGGCCGTTGGTGGGGGTGTTGTGGATCAGGTAGTTGTAGGGCGGATCGGAGAGGGTTAACGACAGCCGCCGGAGGGTCTCGGAAAGAATCTCGGCCAGAAGACCCAGGTCGTTGTCGCGCTCGAAGAGCGGCCGGTGCTTCTTGGGCAGGATCCAGGTCTCGAAGGGGAAGCGCGGGGCGAAGGGTTCCAAGGAGATGAACTCCTCGTTCTCGCAGACGATGCGTTCCTTCTGTTCCATCTCCTGCTTGATGATGTCGCAGAAGACGCAACGCTCCTTCCAGCCGTAGTAGATCTTCGCCCCCTCGAGCTCCTCGGAGACCCGTTTGGGGACGATGGGGGTGGCGATCAACTGGGAGTGGGAATGGGAGAGGGAGGCCCCGGCGGCCCTCCCTTCGTTTTTGAAGACGAGGATGTAGCGGAAACGGGGGTCCCGGGTAAGGTCCACGATGCGCTGGCGGTAGGAGCCGACGACCTGCTCGACCTTCTTGACCGGGAGCTGGTGCAGCCGCCGGTCGTGGCGCGGCGTCTCGATGATCACCTCGTGGGCCCCGATCCCGTTCATCATGTCGAACATGCCCAGGCCGTGGCGGTCAATCTCCCCCTCGATGCGCAGCGCCGGGTACTTGTTCGGCACGACGCGGACCTGCCACCCCGGCGCGTTGGGTTCCCGCCCATCCGACCCCTCGGCGGGCACGGTGTGGACCTCCGGCGGGGTCATGTGCTCGTTGCCCTCGCAGAAGGGACAGCTCTGGCCTCCGGACTCCTCTTGCTCGGTGGCGAAGTCGGAGGGGCGCTTCCCCCTCTCCGACGAGATGATCACCCAACGGCCGATGACCGGGTCGCGCCGCAGCTCGGGCAATTCCGCCTCCAGACTTTCTAAAGGACATTGGCTCGGTTTTTATCCGCAGTTGAGATTGTTTTCCGAAGTATAGCACAGCCGCCCTGCTCTGCAATATAAAACGGGATAATTACCAATGGTGAACTGTAGTATCGCACCATAACTATGCCAGCCGCGGTATGTTGTTACTTGCCACCCTGCCACCTGATGAGGAGGTAATGCAGCGGATGGCGGGAAGCTCGACCGTTACGTCACAGACCCGCAATGCAACCACCGTTACCAAAACCGCTGAGGCGGTGGCACAGGTTTTTGCAGGAGGGGACCCGGCGGACTTCTCCGAGGTCCATTTTGCGCAAAAACTGTGCCACCGCCGGCGAGGGACACTTGAACTCGACCGAAAAGGACGACGTGGGGCGCCTGGCGGGGTGATTGAGGCCGACATCCTTACGGACTAAAGCACAGACGCGATGCAACAGGGTCTACAGTTTCCCCTTACGGCTGACTCGAACGCAATTTCCACCTGTTTCATTAGTGAGATGGAGTTTAGGTTCAACCACCACAACGAGTAAAACGTCCTTAACTACCTGAGGTAGCATACTCTACACTGGTTCATAAACGTGTGACGA
>DAOVLG010000433.1 GCA_030631385.1 Candidatus Coatesiibacteriota bacterium
GCCTTTGGGGTTGATGCCCATCTTGCCCAGGAGATTGATGGTGCTTATCTCAACGCCGCGACCGGTGGCGGCGTCGCGGCCCAGGGATCCGCCAAGCTCCAACGGTTTACCGGTAACTACCCCCAGGGCCGTGCTTCCGGTGTTCATGGAGTAGGTGTCCAGGAACCAGGCCATGATCCGGGCGTCGGTGTTCATGTCCGGCGCCGGTATGTCCTTTTCCGGACCCACGATCGATTGGATTTCAGAGAAGTAGCGCCGGGAAAGACGCTCCAGCTCGCCCTCGGAAAGCTTGTGAACATCCACGGTGATCCCGCCCTTGCCGCCGCCGAAGGGGACACCGGCCAGGGAGCACTTCCAGGTCATCCACATCGCCATGGCCGTGATCTCGTCGAGGGAAACGTCCATCGCGTACCTAACGCCTCCCTTGGCCGGCCCGCAGGCCATGTTGTGTTGCACCCGGTAACCCGGGAAGGTCTTGATGGTGCCGTCGTCCATGCGTACGGGAACGTTGACCATGAGTGAGCGGGTCGGCTCCCGGAGCACCTCCCGGAAGCTTGAGTCCAGGTTCATCATCTCCGCGACCTTGTCGAACTCACGTTGCGCCTGGCTAAACGCGCTGTAAGCCTCGTCCATTGTGCCTCCTCGTAACCTCGTATGGGTTGACAACCGTTCTGCGGGCCTCCCCGACAGGGCGACTAAGACGGGTAAATACCCGTTTTGGTAATCCCTGCGTGCACCAGGTAAAGCAAGTATTGTGCCAGTGATTAAGCGTATTTACCGTGATTTGGATTCCCCATAATTAACCCGGCGGCGGATGTTACGTTCTACCCCAACCTCTTGTCAAGTACCTGTCAATCCTCCCCTGACGGTGAGTCACGCGCTGGGACGAAAGCGGAGGTTGACAGTATTTGGTTGTTCGTGTACAAATATTCGAGAATAAAGTTGAAGGGAGGTGATAATGCTCTATCTACGGTGTTCCGGATGCACCTGAGGCCGCGTTTTCTTGTACGCCATAACCTGATTCGGCGCACCCCGCGGCTCGGTTAGGGTCCGCAAAAAAGTACAGTCAAACACCGGAGATGGGGCGGTTTTCAGGTTGTCGACCTAGGTGGACCTTTACATACCGCATCGTTCTCTCCGGTTCGGGGCGTCGAATCTCCCCGGATTTCTTATTCGCCGACAAAGGAGAGGACAATGTCCGACGAATACCGCCAGATGTGGGCCGACCTGGGTCTGGGCCTGGAGAAGCACGACCAGCTCCTGGGTCTATTGAACGAAGTCTACCCCCCCCATCTACCTCGAGCAGAAGAACCGGCCCGAGGGGATGGGGTATTTTGATTTCGTGATCAGCGAGATCCACGGCCTGCGCATCAAGGAGCATCTCGATCACAAGCAGAAGGGTGGCAAGGTCTTCTGCACCTTCTGTCTCTACGTGTCCGATGAGATCATCACCGCCCTGGGAGGAATCGCCGTGGGCCTCTGCGCGGGGACCGACTTCTCCGAGGCCGACGCCGAGGTGGACCTGCCGCGCACCCTCTGCCCGCTCATCAAGTCCTTCTACGGTTTCAAAAAGGGTCGCATCTGCCCCTACTTCGAGGCCACCGACGTCGTCGTCGGCGAGACGACCTGCGACGGCAAGACGAAGGGCTACGAGGTGCTCGGTGAGATCCACCCGGTTTTCGTGCTGGAGGTTCCCCACCGCAAGAACGGAAACACGGAGATGCTGTGGCGGGCCGAGATAGACAAGTTCGTCGCCGAAGCCCAAAAGCTGACCGGGAACAGACTGACCTACGAGGATTTGAAAGAGGTGGTGAAGTTACACAACGATAAAAAGAAGGCCCTGCAGCCGCCCCTACGTTGAAGCAGGGGTTGAAACCCCTTGTCTGATGTAGCGTCGCCCTTCTACGGGCGACCTAATCCTCGGGGCGGGGCGTAGAGGCCCCGCGCTACACCGGGCGACCTTGTTATCGGGGCGGGGCGTAGAAGCCCCACGCTACACCTCTCCCTAACCCTCTCCCCAGTGGGGCGATGGGACAGATGATGA
>DAOVLG010000498.1 GCA_030631385.1 Candidatus Coatesiibacteriota bacterium
CGACCACTTCGTCGTGATGTGGCACGACTACGACGTGTGGGGAGCCTACGACATTGACGCCGAGATAATCGGCTGGGAATCCCAGGGTGCCGACAACTCGGACATCATGTTCCTCTACAACTTCACCTATACTGAATCTTGGTGCTCGGTCGGCATCCAGGGCGATCCTTCCACCGGAACCCAGTTGCAGTACTGCCCAGTCAGCGTAACAACGGGTGACGGTTATCTCCTGACCGTACAGGAGCCCGATGACACCCCGCCCGAGGTGAGCGACCTGGACCCGGACGACGGCGACAGCGACGTCCCCGTGGACACCGACATAGTCTTCCACTGCACCGATGACTCCTCGGGCATCAACACCGACACCATTGACTTCACCGCCGAGGACACGACCCTCTCCGCCGGGCGCGTTCTTTCCGCTGGCGCCGGCGGCAACGCCCTAAGCGTCGGTGATCCCTCGCCGAGCGCCGTCATCCCGGGCGACCTGGATATAGATGACTCCGACCCCCTCGACGTGGTATGCACCTTCACCCCCGACGACGATCTGCCCTTAGATGAAACCATCACCTGCACCGTTGACGGTGGTCTCGCCGATAATTGTGGCAACGAGATGGGCGACGACTTCGTCTGGACCTTCGACACCGAGGTCGCAGTCGAGGAGCTAAGCTGGGGGGCGGTCAAGGCCGAGTTCTAAGCGTGGGCTTAACTACCTGATAAAAGGCACCCGATTGGGTGCCTTTTCTTCGTAAAACGCGGACGGCTACTCGGGTTTGAGCTCGCGGGTCATGAGGTCGCGGACGCAGTCGGCGGGGGGTTTGTCCTCGTAGAGCATGTGGAAGACCTCGGTGGTGATGGGGAGCTCGATCTTGTGTAGCTCGGCCAGGGCCTTGGCGGCGACGGTGGTGGGCACCCCCTCGGCCACGTGGACCATGTCGGCCAGAATCTGGCGCAGGTCCTCGCCCCGGCCCAGACGGTAGCCGACGTGGTAGTTGCGGCTCTTGGGGCTGGAGCAAGAGAGGAGCAGGTCGCCCAAACCGGACAGCCCTTTGAAGGTCTTGTTCTTGGCGCCCACGACCTTGCCCAGACGAGCGATCTCGACGAGGGCGCGGGTGATGAGGGCGGCCCGGATGTTGTCCCCCAGACCCAGTGCGTCAACCACCCCGGCGGCGATGGCGAAGATGTTCTTCATCGCCCCGCCGATGTCGGCGCCGATGGGGTCGTTGGAGGTGTACAAACGGAGGCGGTCCGAGGAGAGGTTTTTCTGGAGCCAGCGGGCGGCGGCCTTCGAGCGGCTGGCGATGACGGCGGCGGCGGGAAGACCCTGGGCCACCTCCTCGGCGAAGTTAGGTCCCGAGAGGACGCTCAACCGCTTGTGGAACCGCTCGGGGAGGATCTCCTCTGAAAGCTCGGTCATCGTCAGGTGGCTCGAGCGCTCGATGCCCTTGGCGGCGTTGACGACGATGGCGCCCTTTCGCAGGTGGGGCTGGAAGCGGGTGATGACCTCGCGGGCAAACTGGGTCGGCCCCATGGAGAAGAC
>DAOVLG010000333.1 GCA_030631385.1 Candidatus Coatesiibacteriota bacterium
AGTCGCCGGTCGCCAGGGCGTCGCGGCCGCGCCAGCGGTGGAGCTCCACCGGCGCCGTGGAGTAGGGAACCTCGCTGGAGCCGTTGGCGGCGGCCAGCTCGAGCTCCCTCGCGGTGGCCTCCTCGTCCCCCGCCTCGTAGAGGCACCGCGCCAGATGGAAGTGCGCCCGGGCGGGCATGGGATCGTGGTCCAGCGCCTCGGAACAGGCCAGGAGCGCCCACCGGTGCCCGGGAGGCAGCTCCTCGAAGCCCCTTACCCTGACGGCCGGTTTGGCGGGGAGGGGCAGCTCGACCGTGGGCACGAAACCCTCCTCCAGCTCCAGCGACAGGGCGATGCCCGCGGCGGCGTAGAAACAGCTCGGCACCTTCGGGGCGCTGTGGAGGATGTTCTCAAGCTGTTCCAGGGCCAGGATGTGGTTGCCCTCGGCCAGGGAGAGCCAAGCCAGGCGGGGTCGCAGGCGGTAGGCGTCCTTGGGTGAGGTCTCGATCCCCTCGGAGAGGATCGCGCGGGCCTTCTCCAGGTTTTCCAGCCCGATGTACGTATCGGCGAGGTTGACGTAGCCCGATCCCAGGCCCGGCTCGATGTCAATGGCCTTGGTGAACTCCTCGGCGGCATCGGCGAGCTGACCCGCGGCGGAGTAGATCACCCCCCGGCCGTAGGCGTGCCAAGCCCGGGGCAGGCCCAGGCGTTCCGCCTCTTCCAACTGTTCCCGTGCATGGTAGAAGTCCAGGTGGTGCGCGTGATAGAGGGCCAACTGGAAGCTGTAGAAGGGGTCGTCGGGGTTGGCGTCGCGGTCCGCGATCAGGCGGTTGAGGGAGGCCTCGAGGCCGTAGGTGCCGGTCAGGGCGGCCAGACGCCCCTCCGCCGCCTCGTAGTTCGTCGGGTCCAGCGCCAGTACAAACTCGTACTCGATGAGGGCCTCGTCCAGAAATCCCTCGTCCAGGAGCACGTTGGCCACCCGCAGGTGGGTAACCGGATCGTCGTTCCGGGTGAGGATGGTGAAGAGCGTCACCGTCACCGCCGCCAGGACGGCGATGCCCCAGAATAATAAGCGCCTGGTTCTCTTCTTCAGCGCCATCGGTACCCCATCAGCGTGACCCGTACAGGCGGGAGGTCGTCAACGGCTTCAGGCGACTCTCCTCCCGGATGAGGCGGCCGTCGTGGAGGTGGAGGATGCGGTGTCCCATGGCGGAGACCTCGGGGTCGTGGGTGACGACGATGATCGTCTGGCCGGTGCCGTGGAGCCTCTTGAAGACATGCATTATCTCTACGCCGGTTTTGGAGTCCAGGTTTCCGGTGGGCTCGTCGGCCAACAGGATCGAGGGGTGGGTGACCAGGGCGCGGGCGATGGCCACGCGCTGCCTCTCCCCGCCGGAGAGCTCGCTGGGCCTGTGGTCCATCCGGTCGGCCAGGTCCACCTCTTCCAGAGCCCGGTGCGCCTGCTCGGCCCTCTGTGCGGGGGGGATGCGGGAGTAGATCAGGGGAAGCTCAACGTTGGAGAGAGCGGTGGCGCGGGGCAGGAGGTTGAAGGTCTGGAAGACGAAGCCGATCCGGCGGTTGCGTATGTCGGCGAGTTGATCGTCATCTAATTCGCTGATCAGCTCTCCGGCCAGGCGGTAGCTTCCCGAGGTGGGGGTGTCCAGGCAGCCGATGAGGTTCATCAGGGTGGATTTGCCCGACCCCGAGGGGCCCATGATGGTGACGTACTCACCCGCGGCGATGTCCAGGTCCACCTCGTCCAGGGCGCGCACCTGTACCGTTCCCATCTGGTATATCTTGCTGAGGCCGCGCACCTCGATGAGGGGCGTCTGCGGGGTGGGGGGCTTCGGCGGCCGGTAGTCGTCGGGCGTCTTGGACAGGCGCCACAGATCGTAGTCCCCCAGGTACATCCGGCTCAGATTGCGGACCTCTTGCAGCGGCTCGCTCATAATGTGTAGTGTGAGACCTTTGAATAAGTACAGTTTTTAGCCCCGGAACACAACTATACGTTCTTGGGTCAAGGGGTTAAAACCCCTTGTCTATTATGGGGTTGTGGACCTGTAGACTCCGATGGTATTGGGCGAATAAGGCTGACATAACGGCGTTTTTCAAGGGTCTCAGTGTATTAGTTGTTGGCCTTCAAGAAGGTATCCACTGTAACTCGTATACCCGGTTGGGAGAGGGGATAAGAGGCACCCCTCACCCTAACCCTCTCCCCAGAGGGGCGAGGGGACGCCCGGAGTTTGCGCCGGCGGTGGCACAGTTTTTGCGCAAATGAACCTCGAAGAAGTCCGCCGGGCTTGGTTGTGCAAAAACCTGTGCCACCGCCTCACCGTATCTCGCATCGTAAGCCGAATAGCCTCAGGCGGCTTATCAACGGCTTTAAGAGGCAAAGAGAGCTCCAACCAAAAAGGTGAGCAACAAAACGACGGTGGTGAAACAACGCATCTTTACTCCTCCGGCCAGTAGATGGCCTTGAGGACCTGCAGGGTGGTGGAACCGTGAGGGTAGGTTTCAATGAAGGCGACCCAGTCGCCGGTGGGGTCGAAGAGGATGTACTCGTACTCGGAGTCGTCTGGCAGGGTCGAGGGGGTGATCAGGTCGGTAAACTCGCTGGTGACGAGGTTGTACTCACAGAGAAAGTGGGCGGAGGCGCCCCCCGGGCAGGCGATGGTGCGTTGAAACACGACGCGGTTGCCGAGGGGGTCCACGCTGGGCAGGTCCAGCTCATCCGTCTGGACGGGGGTCAGCAGCTCGTAGCTGCCGTCAAGGTAGATGCGGGCCAGGGCGTGCTCGGTGTC
>DAOVLG010000295.1 GCA_030631385.1 Candidatus Coatesiibacteriota bacterium
AACGATGAGCCTCAACAACCGGTCGCTTTGAGGGCCGATCGGGACTTGGTCATTTTCCCATTTAGAAAACGTGGTCTTGTCCACCCCCAACACTCCGGTCATCTCTATAGCTTTCCACCCGATATGCTTGCGAAGAAAGCGAATCTCCACGCCGCAGAGTGGTGTGGGCTTGTGTATTACGGCCAAGGCCAACGTGCGCATGAGGGCCTTGGCACCGTGTATCAACGGTTCAACATTCCCGCATTCCGGGCACTTCAAGAGACGGATATCCTTCAACACCACGTTGGGAAGACCACTCTCAGGAAAGTGGTAATCCCCCCGAGTATCCTCCATCTCATGCTCACATAAACTGCAACGGTGGGTCATGGTCCTTTTCTCTTGATAGTTCTGGGCTTGCGGGAGAAAACGGTGATCAGCTTTGCTGTTCCTTTAGTTGGCAGGCTGAAGACGATGACAAGCCATTTACCGTCTGGTTCATAGCCTTCGATGTGGTATATCCATTCACTATAAACTTTATCCCACTCCGGCTTCTCAAATATCCAGCCATTCTCTAATATTATAGACGTGGTGTCACCAAATGAAACGTTCTCCGAGGAAAGTTTTTCTTTAAAATGAGCAGTCTGACGGAGATAACCATCTAAAGCGCACATAAATACTTCAGTTCTAGCCTCTCGTGGGGATAATTCGTCTCCATTCATCGCTTCATATAACCTCCTACCTGTGAGCTCACTATTTGACGAATTTATTACCTACAGTTGGTATTATACCAACTTTATCGCTAGTCGTCAAGTAACGTGCACTTTATTAAGCCTGTCCAAACCAACCCTACTCCAGCGGCGTGACCACCACGAAGTAGATGCCCCTCTCGATAATCCCGTACGGGCGCAGGCGCGACTTCTTCAGGATCTCCCGTGCCTCCGGGACGGTGTAGGCGAAGCGTAATGGGCGGATGAAGACCGCCAACCAGGAACGCTTCAGTGAGGCGATAGATAACCGACCGCCGGGCTGGAGCACCCGCTCCAGCTCGTTCACCAGCGCCACCGGGTCCTCCACGATCTGCAGCACGTCCTGACAGATGACCATCCCGAAGCTCCCGTCGGGAAAGGGCATCCGGGTTGCGTCGCCCACCTCGAAACGCAGGTTCGAGAAGGGCCCCTCCTCCCCGGCGCGCTCTTCGGCTATCTTCACCAGCTCCGGGGACAGGTCGAGGCCGGTCAATTCAAGATCGGGAAAAGCCTTCGCTAACTCGATTACCAGTTCCCCGCCGCCGCAGCCGGTGTCCAGGATCGGTCCGCCCGCGTACCCTATCCCCTCGAGTTGCTTTGCGTAGAGCCGACCCATCCGGCGGTTGCGCTTGGCGGAGCGCCCGGCGTAGGCCCGCGCCCACTCCGGGTCATCAAAGACCCCCTCAATAAGCTCCGGCTGTCTTTCCACCCTGCTTTCCTTATATGAAGGCCCCTGACAGGGTCCGGATAGCTATCCCTCCCGCTCGAAGCGGGGCTCGTAATTCTTTAAAAAACCGGCTCCAGGGGGTCGGAGCCTTCTTCATTCTACCAGAGACTGGGTGCCGGTAAAAGCTGAAAAGAGTCATGCATTCTTCCCGCGAATATCACTCACCCATGAACTTTTTTGCCCGTGCTGCACCGGTGTTTGCCGTCCCGCCACCGATAGAGTATTCGATGCGGCGGATAGCGGTAAGCTTGACCGTCACGTCAAGTGTACACAGTACAAACGCCGAATCAAACCTCACAAGACGACGTATACAGTTGCCCCTCACGGCGGAATCGAACGCAATCCCCGTCCGTTCATTCGTGAGAGGTCGCTTAGGTTAAACCACCGAAACTGCCTCGGGAGCAAATGCTACGCTGGTTCATAAACGGGTGATGATCCCTTCTTCCCTGTATTCGCTTTATCGCGTCGGCTCCCACCGATAGTCAGCGGTGTCGGGTCGAGAGAGCCCCGGTTCTCGACCTTCCGAAGATAACAAAGGGAAACAGCCTTCCCGCATGGCTTTCCAGGGCTTCTGTTCTCTCCCTTCAGCCGATCAGCTCCATTAATCGCCGCAGGATCGCCTCCAGCAGACCTTTAAAGGCGGGTAGCGACAGCAGGGTCTTTCCCTTCACCAGGGCCAGGGGAACCTGCTTATCGAAGGGTAACCGTCCGATGACCGGGGCGGAGTGGCGCGTTGCCAAGCGTTCGATGCGCTTATCGAAGCCGGGGGCCAGGTCCTCCTTGTTTATCACCACCGCCGCGGGGGTTTTGAAGTGGCGACATGTCTCCAAGGCCCGATCCAGGTCGTGCTCGCCGGAAGGGCTGGGTTCGGTAATCAGGAGGGCGAGGTTGACGCCGGTCAGCGCGGCATGAACGGGACAACCGATTCCCGGAGGACCGTCAATGAAGGCGATCTCAATCCGGCGCTCCTCGGCGAGGCGGCGGACCTCCTTCCTGACCTCAGACACCAGCTTTCCCGAGTTGTCCCGGCCGATGCCAAGTTCAGCATGAATCAAAGGACCCCAGGCGGTTTCACGGACCAGCCAATGTCCGGCAATCTGCTCACGCATCTCGATGGCGTCCACCGGACAGACCAGCGTACAAACCCGGCAGCCTTCGCAGGCCAGTGCATCTATTAGCGCCAGATCGCCGTCAAGAACGATGGAATCGAAACGGCAAACCTTGACGCATTCTCCACAACCGGTGCAGCGCTCAGGGTCAACCTCCGCCACCTCGCTGCCGAAAAACTCATTTATCTCGCCGTCCCTTCCAGGCAACAGGAGCGCCAGGTTGGCGGCGTCAACATCGGCGTCGGCGCTGATGACGGGAGCGGCCAGTTGGGCCAGGGAGGCGACCACCGAGGTCTTGCCGGTGCCCCCCTTGCCCGAGATAACGGCGACCTGTTTAACGGCCGTGATGCACCTCCCCGGCCAGGAGCTTCACGGCGTCTTTGAGCTCGGGGGAATATTCATAGGCCAACCTACCGGCGGCGTATGCATCGGCGACCTTCCGTTGAAAGGGCAACCGGGCGATTATTCCGATACCCTCGCCGTTGAGATACTCCTCCGTCCGCTCATCACCCAGGTCGCTGCGGTTGATAACCGCCAGGATGGGTCGGTTCATCGTTCGGCACATCTCCACCGCCAGCCGCAGGTCGTGCAGGCCGAAGGGGGTCGGTTCGGTCACCAAAACCACCAGGTCGG
>DAOVLG010000255.1 GCA_030631385.1 Candidatus Coatesiibacteriota bacterium
GCGCGCGTCCTCGGCGTCCACGGCGCCGATGAAGCTGCACGACCGAAAAACCGCCCGAAAGAACCCGCGCAGGAATGGGTGGGTAACACTGGAGCGCCGGTTGGCGCTCGCCGAGACCAGGGCCACGGGAATTCCCGCCTCACGGGCGCTCCAGGCCAGCTCCGGCCAAAGGTCGAACTTGACGAAGCAGAGAAGATTTGGCTCGATGAGCTCGAGAAGCCGCCTCGACGTCGCCGGAGAGTCCAGGGGCAAAAGGAAGGCGTAATCGGCTAAACCCCGGTAACGTCCGTGCTTCAACCCGGTTTGGGAGAAGAAACTCAGGATGATGCTCGGACGATCGCCGTGACGTCGGCGCAGCTCACCCAGAATGGGCCGGGCCTGCTCGTACTCCCCCAATGAAGCACAGTGGAACCAAAAAAGCGGCCTCCGACCATCGAGAGCCCCCAGAGCCTCAACGAGTCGGGAACGCCAGCCCCTACGGGCGATGAGACCGGAACGCACCTCGGGGAGAAACGGCGCCAGAACCGTGGCGGAGAGGTGAACGACCGGTACGACGAGGAGGTTGTAGAGAAGGCGCCAGATTTCCCACATGGGCGGATTATACGCCGGTTCTCGAGGACGAGTAAAGACAAACCGGTCAGCATCCCACCGACCCGAGCCGCGGGGCAACCTACCGGACCCAGGATCAGTGATTATTTTCACAGTAAATTTTTTCCTCCTTGTAATCCAAGGTCTTAGCCCCGATATCGGAAAATAATTTCACCCGACCCCTTGAGCCCCTTTTGGGCCTGTGCTAACATAACTTAATGTAATACTTGGTGTTAACAACTTGTGGAAAACTCAGGCAGTTACGTGGACAACTCCCCTTCCCTCCCATTCCAGGCCGGTCTGAAGACCGGGAGTTTCCAAAATACCAACCGGATGGCTTTGTTAACAACCCGGAACCGAAGGCCGCACAGGCGCACATCTACCCATCCAAACCTGGTCCACCCGGAAGATAATTCTTGGGAAATTTGGCTCTCAATCGACGAGAAACAACCCTCAACCCTCGGCGGATTTTAAATCATGGACCGTATCACAGAGCTCTGGGCCCGGGTCGCCGGAAACCTGAAACCCCAGATAGATCCGTACCACTATAAATCCTACATCTCCCTCATTAAACCTCAATCCCTCAAGGATGGCCTGGTCACCCTCGAGGTGCCCAACGAGCGCTACGTCGAGTGGTTGAGCTCGACCTACCTCGAGCTGTTAACGGGCGAGTTGAGAAGCGTTAGCGGCCGTCCCCTGGAGGTCACCCTCGTCGCTCGGAACAACGGAGGTGAGAAGACGCCACCCTCCCGCCGCAACCCCTACAACCCGAAGTACACCTTCGAGAGCTTCGTCGTCGGTCGCGGCAACTCCACCGCCTACGCCGCCGCCCAGGCCGTCGTCGAGCGGCCCGGCCAGATCTACAACCCCCTCTTCATCTACGCCGGTGTAGGGCTTGGAAAAACCCACCTCCTCCACGCCATCGGTCATGAGTCCTTTCACTCCCGAAAGGAGCTTAAAACCGCCTACGTCACCAGTGAGGAGTTCACCAACGAGTTCATCGAGGCCATCCGCTACGACCGCTCCTCGGAGCTGCGGGCCAAGTACCGCAACCTGGACATCCTCCTCATTGACGATCTCCAGTTCCTGGCAGGCAAGGAAGCCACCCTGGAGGAGCTCTTCCACACCTTCAACACCCTCTACAACAACTCGAAGCAGATCGTCTTCACCTCGGACCGCCCCCCCTCGGAGATCAAACTGGATGAGCGTCTGGTATCCCGGTTCGAGTGGGGTCTGTTGATAGACATCCAGCCGCCGGACATCGAAACCCGCATCGCCATCATCCAGGCCAAGGCCGAGAACGAGGGCGTCCAACTGCCCGATGAGGTGATTGATCTCATCGCCCAACGGGTCCGAAGCAACATCCGCACCATGGAGGGCGCGATTCTGCGCCTCTCCGCCTTCAGCGCCATCAGCGAGCAGCCGATCTCCGCCAAGATGGCGCGCGAGGTCCTAAGCAACATCCTCGGGCGCGAGACCCCGAGGGTTTCAATCGGCGTAATCCAGCGGGTGGTTTGCGACCACTTCGAAGTCGCCCTGAGCGAGCTCTTATCCAAGTCGCGTAACGCCTCCATCGTCTTCCCACGGCAGGTGGCCATGTACCTCTCACGGAACCTGACCGACGCGAAACTACACGAGATCGGCCTCCAGTTCGGCGGCCGAGACCACTCCACCGTTATCCACAGCTACAACAAGATCCGCGACCTCGTGGAAAACGATCCGGACATGGCCGCCCTGGTGAGCAAGATGGAACGGATCGCCACCGCAGGAGGTGAATAGGGAATCCTGGAAACGACGTGGGTCGGCCCTTTTTTGCAATTAACCTAACGGGAAGCATCTGTTTGTCAATCCGTTCCGGTGGAGGAACTGAAATTGACAAAAAGGAAGTTTTCCGCTAGGTTGTTTTTTGACAGCCGTAAATTAAGCTCAACATACGCCTCTTTACGAAAACCCAACTTACCCGTGGAGGTCCTATGCGCAAGTTATTGGCATTGTTGACCGTTGTGTTAGCCGTTGTAGCCTTTGCCGTGGAGCCGGAGGCCAAGCTCACCGAATACCTCCAGGGGTACATGGCTAGAAGCTCTGAAGACGAGCTGTTACCCTGTTACATCACCCTGCGGACACAGCTCGACCGAGCCACAACCGCCCAGCTCTGGGTCGGTCGCACCAAGGCCCAGGCGCGGGTGGCCGTGGTGAGCTGGCTCAAGACCGTGGCCGCCACGGAGCAGGAGGGTCTGGTAACCTGGCTCGCCGCCAACCAGTCCGACGGTCTGGTAGGCGAGTACCAGCCCTTCTGGATCTCCAACTTCGTCTTCGCCGAGCTGACGATGGAAGCGATTCACGAGATCTCCCAGCGACCCGAGGTGGTCCGCATCACCCGCGGCGCCGACGGCTACGGTCAGTGGATCGGCCTCGGCTTCAAGACCGGCGACGACGTAGAACCGATCACCTTGTACTCGAACGGTCGTGAGATCGCCTGGGGGGTGGAGAAGGTGAACGCCCCCGACGTCTGGGACCTGGGATACACCGGTACCGGAGCGTCCGTCGTCGTCGGCGACACCGGTCAGCGCTACACCCACCACGACCTCTACAGCCACTACGACTCGAGCATCAGCTACGACTACGACGACGACGACTCCGATCCCTACTTTGAGCCCGGTGAGAGCCACGGCACCCACTGCGCCGGCAGCGTCGGCTCAGACGGTACCGCCGGCACCGAGGCCGGCGTCGCCCCCGACTTCATTTACGGCGCCCACCGACTCTACATGTGGGCCAATCCTATCGGCGAACTCTCGGTATGGAATTCTTGGCAGGGCGCCGTGGATTGGGGCGTGGACGTGGTTTCCAACTCCCTGGGCTGGCTCGACAGCTGGAACCCGGATAAGCCCACCTGGCGCGCCAACGCCCAGAACGCCATCGCAGCCGGTGTCGCGCTGGTAATCGCCGCCGGTAACGAGGGGCCTGGCTTCTACACCTTGCGCACACCGGGCAACGTGCCCGAGGTTATCACCGTCGGCGCCACCGATTCTGGTGATAACATTGCCTCCTTCTCCAGCCGCGGTCCCACCGACGAGTGGGGCGAGGACGACTGCATGAAGC
>DAOVLG010000031.1 GCA_030631385.1 Candidatus Coatesiibacteriota bacterium
GGCGAACATCCCCACAGTCCGCCGGCGGCGGGGGGAGGAGCCAGCTCCCCAGTGAGACGACGGGTAGACCGAGGTTCAAGGCCAGGGCTATCTCCGACAGGGTGCCGTAGCGACCGTCAATCGCGATCACCGCCCGCCCCGAGGCAACCACAAGCATGTTCCGAGCCAGGCCGAGACCCGAAGGAATCACGATGTCACAGTGTGGGTTTGCATCCCCTACCTCGTAAGAGGGGATGATCCCCACCGTGGTACCGCCCACCGACTTGGCGCCACGGCACGCCGCCTCCATAACCCCCCCCATACCGCCACAGACAACAACGACCCCCGCCTCGGCCAACCTCCGACCAACCTCCTCGGCATTTCGTTCCACGACCTGGTTGGGGTCCGAACCACCTATCACGCTGACCTGGAACATCTTTTCCATCACAACTCCACGACGAAACGACACCGGGAATAACGATAAGGTTCCGGCAGGACCCCGCAATGCGGAAGCGGTACGCCGATCGGATGGATTTTACGCCCAGGCACACGCCGGGTCAAGGCGCCCCGGCGGCTGGACTTGAGGGCGCATATCGTTGTAGGATAAACGTGTCTTTTATTAATTTTGCTTCAACTTATGGGCGACCCGGCCTGTTACAACTGTAAGGGAACACTTACCGAATCCGGCCTGGGGATTAAGTGCCCCTACTGCGGTTCGATCAATTTCGTCGCCCCGGACGGCCGGGCGACCGCCCACCTCGTCTATCCCCTGGCTCCCCTCGATCCCGGCGAGATCCTGGCCGAACGGCTCGGGCGGATGGGTATCCCCTGCACCATCGAGAAGAACGAGGCCCTCTGGGCGCCCTGCTACCTCTTCACCCCCGCAGAGGGTAAGCCGCTCTGGCGGGCCGCTTACGCCGACGTGGTGGGCCGTTTTTACTCGAACCTGCCCCCACCCCAACGGAAGCTCATCCCCTACCACGAGCCGAAGGAGCCCTACCGGCTGATCGAGCCCTCGGTCACCCCGGCCCAGGCTGAGGCTCGCCTCCCCAGGAGGGGCTTGGATATCTTTTCCAGGTACGAGGTGGCGCTCGTCCATCTGCCAATCCACCGCCTACGCTATGCGGCGGGCGAACGGCGGGGGGTGGCCCTGGCCGTCGCCGAACGGATATACACCGAAACCCCACCCAGACCGGACGGGACGGGACTCCAACGCCTGCGCCTCTACATCGGAGCCGGCACGGCGGCCCTGGCTCTCTTCTCGGTCGTGGCCGTCGGCGGGGTGCTCGGCGCTGTGATCTCCCTCGCCCTGGGAATCGCCGGTACGGTCCTACTGGCGCAACAGACCCGCACCGGCTAGACGTTTTAGAAAGGCCCATTCCGGGGCGGCTCTTGAAATATCTTCTGTAGTAAAATAAACTCCTACACGCAGTTACAAAAAAGTAGCCCATAATAATTTGACATTTTACGAAGGCACCGCTATACTCTACCAATAATCTTTTCTGGACCCACTCGGGTTCTCTCTAGGCCTGATACAGGCATTGTGTGTAACCTACGTCCTGACCCTAAACCCTAAGGAGTTCAAGATGAAGAAATTCCTCATTCTGGCCGTCGTGTTGCTCATGATGGTTCCTGCCGCCTTCGGCAAGAACATGGTCGAGGGCAAGTTCGGAGCCGGCTTGGCTCTTGGCACTGGTTACGCCTTGAAGCTGAATGAGGCAGGCAACCAGCTAGGCCTGGGCATCGTCCTGCAGTACGGCATCACCGGCCTGACCTTCCAGGGCTACTTCGATTACCATCTCGGCCTTGCCCCCAAGTCTAGCGATGATCCCAGCCCCGCCGACGACACTTCCTACATGGGCTTCGGCGTTGACTTCCTGGGCACCGTCGGTGACGGCCCCTTCGTCGGCTATGCCGGCCTCGGTTTCTTCTACGCCATGACGAGCGGTAACTACGTTCAGATAATGGAAGCCGATTGGGAAGGCAGCACGCTGGGTCTGAACCTGACCGCCGCGGCCGACTACTTCCTCAACGACATGATCGCCATCGGCTTCGGCCTCAGCTACCCGATCTCCCTGTCCAGTTCCTACAGCGTTGAGGGCACCGATGCGGACTACGCCGCTATCATGAATGCGGTCGGCTTGAACTACAAGGTCTGCGTCAAGTTCTTCTTCTAGAGTTAGGCATCGTTCGTAAAAAAGGGGCCCAAAACGGCCCCTTTTTTACGTGGAATTCACCGCGTTGGACCCTCAGATATCCACGTTGGGGATACATGGATACAGGTTGAGAAAAGGGCCGATCCCGGCCCTTTTTGTGCGGTGGCTACGACTTAAATCGGGTGACGACTCTGGAGCGGACCGAGCGGCCCTCCCGCGCGTTCCCGCCCTTTATAAAAGACAAGGGGTTTAAAGCCCTTGTTCCTTTGTAAATGTGTAGGGGCGGGTCTTTAGACCCGCCCGCCCCTCACCCTAACCCGTGGGCGAATGCTCCTCCCCAGAGGGGCGAGGAGATATAAGGAAACGGGCCAATCCTACGTTTTGGCAGCGCTCGCGGGGATTGACGTAGCTAAACTGAAGGTCCGCCTCGCGGGGTCGGGGTCCAGCGCCCTGCGCTGGCGGGCCGACCTAAAGGTCGGCCCCTACGACTGCCGCGTGGGTGCAAGACCCTCATCCCAAGCCTGATAATAAAGGGCCGCCCGGTCCCCTTGGTCTGGTAAATCCCTACTCGGTCTCTGCAGCGTAGAGTTCCTCGGTCATCTGAACCTTGGCCTCCAGAACCTTCCAATGGTGGTCGCGCCATTTTTGAACGTGTTCAATGTCATCGGGCGTCAGATGCCGGAAGCGGCCCTGGAGCTTGAGATAGTCCTCGACGGGTTTGAACTCCTTGGGCCGGTAGTTGATCTTGTACACGCCGTTCTCCACCTCGTAGAGCGGCCAGATGCCGGTTCGAACCGCCAGGCGCATCGCTTTGATCGAGTCCTCCGACTTCATCTTCCACCCCGGCGGACAGCTGGCGAAGATCTGAATGTACTTGGTTCCTCGGATCTGTTTGGCCTTTTTCATCTTCTTGATAAAATCCTCGGGGTGGCTCACCGAGGCGGTGGCGGTGTAGCGGATGCCGTGGGCCACCATGATCTCCACCATGTCCTTCTTCTCCTCCTTCTTGAAGTGGCGGACGGGGGTGGTGGTGGTCCAGGCGCCCCAGGGGGTTGAACCGGAGCGCTGGATGCCGGTGTTCATGTACGCCTCGTTGTCGTAGCAAACGTAGATGAAGTCTTCGTCGCGCTCCACGGCGCCGGAGAGGGCCTGGATGCCGATGTCCACGGTGCCGCCGTCACCGGCCCAGGCCACCACGGTCGTGTGGTCGTTGCCCCGGATGGCGAAACCGTTGCGGATGCCCGAGGCGGCCGCCGCCACGGTCTCGAAGGCGGTGTGGAAGAGCGGAACCAGCGTGGCCGAATAGGGGAAGGGGCCGTCTATCACGCTCCAGCAGCAGGCCGGCATGGTCAAGACCGTATCGCCGCCCAGGGCCTTGAGCGCGTACCTTAAGGCCAGTACGGCGCCACAGCCCTGGCAGGCGACGGTTCCACTGGTAATGTACTCCTCGGTGGGGATCGAGTATTTCACGAAAACCTCCCGCCCCCGGGGGGGCCTGGCCGACCCTGCGGTCGGAAAAAGCTACGCCAGTTTGGCCCCCTGCCAGTTGATGTCAACCTCTGGGCTCCCCTGAGCGGTGATCTTGATCATCTCGTACACCGCGTCCACGGTTACGTCACGCCCGCCGAGGCCGGCGATGAATCCGTGGATCTCCGGTTTCTCGGCCTCGTGGTAGAGGCAGCTCTTGATCTCGGTGAAGAAAGCGCCCTCGGAGCCGTAACTGATGTTGCGGTCAATCACGCCGAGCCGCTTCTTGCCCTTCACGATCCGGCGGATCTGGGGTTTGGGAAAGGGTCTGAAGAGGCGAATCTTGACCGACCCGGCCCGGATGCCATCGTTACGAGCCCGGTCCACGGCGTCCTTGGCCGTGGAGGCGATGGTCGAGGAGACGAAGACGAGGTAGTCGGCATCGTCGGCGCGGTAGCCCTCGACTACGGGATAATTTCGGCCGAACATCTCACCGAAGAGCGCGTCCTCGGCGACGATCACGTCCAGCGCCTTCTCCATCGCCCACTGCATCTTGACCTGCAGCTCGTAGTACCAGGCTTCGTTGGTCAGCGCTCCGTAAGCCGGGTGCCCCTTGGCCGGGTCGAGGTCGTGTTTGGCCTCATACTTGGGCAGGTATTTGTCCACCAGCTCGATGTCGGTCAGGTCAACCGGTTCCGAGGTGTGGGAGAGGTAGAAGCTGTCCAGGATCAGCATCGCGGGCAGCTCCACCTGCTCGGCCACCTTGAAGGCCTGGATGACCGAATCGGTAACCTCCTGGTTGGACTCGCAGTAGAATTGAATCCAGCCCGTGTCCCGGCGGGAGATCGTGTCGTTCTGGTCGGTCCAGATGGTCCAGGGCGGTCCCATGGCACGGTTGATGTTGGCCAGCACCACGGGCAGACGGGCGTGGGCCGCCCAGTGGAGCATCTCGTCCATCAGGGCCAAACCCTGGGCGCTGGTGGCGGTGAAGGTGCGCGCCCCGGCCGCGGCGGCGCCGATGCAGGCCGCCATCGCCGAGTGCTCGCTCTCGACCTTGACGAACTTGGCGTCCATCACCCCGTCGGCGCAGAGCTCCGATATCTTCTCCACGACCTGGGTCTGGGGGGTGATGGGGTAGGCGGCGACCACCTCGGCCCGGGCCAGCATGGAACCGTAAGAAACGGCGTGGTTACCGGTGATAACCTTTATCATAGAACCTCCTCGAACCGGGTTGGTGTCCCAAGGAAATGGGAACCATCAGGGGGATGTAGCGTCGCCCTTCCACGGGCGACTGCGGCGGGGGGTGGAACCCCCGCGCTACTACTTTCCCTCCTCCACCATCTCGATGCAGCCCTTGGGGCACTCGGCGGCGCAGACACCGCAGCCCTTGCAGTAAACGAGGTCCACCACGGGGTAGCCTTCGGAGTCCTCGTTGATAGACATGTCGGGGCAGAACTTCCAACAGATACCGCACTGGGTACAGGCCTCGTTGTCTATGATCGGGTAGATGTTGCGCCAGGAGCCCGTCTCGTTGACCAGCATGGTACCCAGCGTCTTGGCCATGGTCGGGATGTCATTGATGTTCTTCAGATGAACGTAGTGTTCGTTCGGCATCGCACCCTCCCTTCAGGGTGGGCTTCGCGGGAGGTAAAATGGGCGGTTAACTAACGGGAGAAAACAAAAAAAATCGAAAGATCAACTAGAGTGCGAGTGCGTCGAAGGTTTCTCTGGCAGCCCGCGCGTTCTCCTCGGGCTTGGATGGGACCGCCTCCCGGATGCACTCCATGAGGCGTTCGATGTCGGCCTGCCCGGTGATCCTGGCGGCGGCCCCCAGCATGGCCGTGTTGACGATGGGAGCGGATACCGAGCCCAGGCCGTGCTTGGCGGCGATCTGGGTCGCGTTGACGGTAAAGACCCTGAAATCACCCTCGAGTCCGAGCTCCTCGGGTGTCTTGTGGGTGTTCACTGTAATAGTTCCGCCGGGCTTCAGGCCATCGGTACAGTTCACGGTGGCCATGAGCGTCTCGGAGAACACGAAGACATGATCGGGTGTGTAGATGTTGTGACGGGCGCGGATCTCCGACTCCGATATCCGAACGAAACTAGCGACGGGGGCACCCCTTCGCTCGACCCCAAACATGGGGAAGGCCTGAACCTTCTTCCCCCCACGGAAGGCCGCATCGGCGAAGATGGTGCAACCGCTAGCCGCCCCTTGACCCCCACGGCCGTGGAAGCGGATCTCGATCATCGCAGGATACTCCCTTGTGGGTTGGGTTAATCTAACCCAGAACTGACGTAGAACAGAGGACGGACATTCGTCCGCCGCACACTATAACACTAAGCCACCACGGGCTCAACCCCATAAAACTTAATGAAATCGTGTTGAGATATTCCCTCAGGTGCGTCCGGAATTACACCAGTAAACCGATTATTCAACCCCGCTAAACCGGCCCCGCTACATATCTCTATTAAGGTTACTTCGTCTTGACCTTTTTATAGCCCCCCTCCCCCGGCTTCGGTTTGGGTAAAAAGCGTCCCCATTCCCGATCCTCCTTCGGGGGTATCGGCCTGTCCGGATCCGCTGCCACCATGGAGTAGTCCAGGTCATCGTCTATGGCCATAGCGAGGGCCGTACCGCAGCGGGGGCAGTAGACACCATCCACGTCCCCCTTCCCCCCGGAGCGGAGCTGGACATTTTTGAATAAACATCGCAGCGTCTTGTTCCACCTCGTCTTGTGACCGCACTTCTCGCACCGCACCTCGAAGTCGACCTTCTTCGGCTTTAGTTTGGGCCTTTCCACGCCGGTAGGTTCGGTCTTGATTATCCTGCCCTTGGTCTTGGGAACCGGCTCATCTCCATGCTCCGCCTCGCCCGCCTTCCGCAGCCAGTACTGCTGACCCATGGTTAACAGGGTGTTGGTGATCCAGTAGAGGACCAGACCCGCGGGCATGCTGTAGAACATAAAACCGAAAATGAATGGGAGGTACTTGGTGAAGCCGGTCTGCTTACCGCCGCCACGGGTGGTCAGCCGGCCCTGGTACCACATGGCGGCGATCATCAGGACGGGCAGCAGGTTGAAGGAGGTCCAGCCCAACAGAGGGATGGTAAAACCGAAACCGAAGAGGGCGTCGGGCAGGGTCAGGTCGGAGATCCAGAGGAAGCTCGCCCCGCGGAGCTCCACGGCGTTGCGCAGGCAACCAAAGAGGGCAATGAAGATCGGCATCTGCAACAGCAGCGGAAGGCAGCCTCCCAAGGGGGAGACGTTGTTCTTCTTGTAGAGATCCATGATCTCCTGGTTGGCCCGCTGCTTATCCTGGGCGTACTTCTCCTTGATGGCTTCGATCTTCGGCTGGAGCCACTGCATGGCGATGCTGGAGCGGAAGCTCTTGTTCGTCAACGGCATGAGCACCAGCTTGAGGGCGATCGAAAGCAGAAGGATGGCCAGACCGTAGCTCCCCAGGAAGCCCTCGAAGAAGTTGAGGAGCTTGAGGGCGCCGATGGCGATCGGGGCGAGGAGGTCCCAGCCGAAATCGGCCACGTCGCCCATGCCAACCGACTGGAGGGTGTCGTAGCTCTTGGGTCCGATGTACAGCTCGAAGCGCTCCTTGAACCGCCCGCTCGCATCGGTGCGCATCTCTATCACGGTGTTGGCGATCCTCGGGGCGGTGGTCAGCGGCTCGAGGGCGACCCGACCGCCGACGAGCGCCTCGGTGGGTTTCAGGGCCAGGGCGAAGTACTGATCGGCGATGGCCAGGTAATCTATCGGCCCCGACTGCTCCTCCAATTCGTTCTCTCCGGGGTTCTCCTCGAACTCCTCGCCGGCCACCCGGCCGGTGGTGACCAGGAGGCCGCGGATCAGCTCGCGCATGTCACCCTGGCGGTCCAGGCCGGTGCCCAGATTCAAATCGAAGGTACGGTGGTCGGCTACGGGATAGTCCACGGTGAGGTCGAAGTGGCCGAGGTAGGAGTCGCCGCGGAAGGTGTAGCTCTTCGCAACACGGATCCCCTCCACCGTGGCGCTGTAGGTCACCGTGAGCTGCTCCGCGCCCATTATCCGATAGCTGCCCGAGGGGAGGTTGGCCGTGTGGATCGCCAGGGGATCGAACTGGGAGGAGGAGATCATGCCGGGGTAGTACTCCCCCAGAGCTTTGTTGAACAGGACGAGCTCCGAGCCATCGTAGTCCCTGTGCTCCTTCAGGGTGACCGACTTGATGGCGCCGCCTATGTTGGAGAAGCGGAGGATCAACAGGTCCGTCTCCAGGGTGATCAGGCGTTCCTCGTCGGGGGAGAGGTGCAGGTCGGTCGCCTCGATCGTGGCGCTCACAACAACCTCTTCCACGGGAGGGGGCTTCTCTTTGACCGGCTCCTCCTCCACAACGGGGGTCTCCTCCTCGACCGTATCTGTTTCCTCGGCGAGTTTCAAGGTCCCCCCGGCCTCCTCCGTTTCCCCTTCCTCGTCGTCGCCCAGGCTCAGGAGGTAGTTGATACCGATCATCGCCACGATGGAGATCACCACGGCGAGGACCAGGCGGAGAGTCGTTCCACTGTCCTTCTCTTGGGCCACAACACCCCTCTTTCCAGGCGGTTATAAGCCCAGGCATTGTACCGGCGCGCGGCGGCGGGTGTCAAGCCGGAGCGGGATCGGCCCGGGCTCCCGAAGGGCGTATTGTGCACGTTCCCGTTCTCTGCTACCATCCCCAGAAAGGAGCCGCGATGCCCGAGCCGCTGGTGGTCGTTGTGGGACCCCTGGAGATTAACTGCTACGTCTGGCCCATCGGTAAGGGCGGCGCCCTGGTGGTGGACCCCGGGGCCGAGGTGGAGAGGATCGAGGGGGTGATGCGGGAGAACGACCTCACCCCCAGGGCCATCGCTCTGACCCACGGCCACCCCGATCACCTGGGCGGCGCCGGGGAGATGGCGAAGCACCACGGGATCCCCTGCTACCTCCACCCCGACGACCTGATCTGGGTGGCGGCTCTGAAGGAGGAGTGGCTGGAGATCTACGGTCCCAAACCCACCGAATGGCCCCACTTCACCTCCTACCCGCCCCTGTTGACCTTCCCCACCCTCCAGCTCGAGGTGCTTCCCCTCCCGGGGCATTCACCGGGCGGTGTGGTCCTCTACGATTCCACCGAGGGGATCGCCGTCGTGGGCGACACGGTCTTCGCCGGCGGCGTGGGGCGCGCCGACCTCCCCGGCGGCGATGCCGATACCCTCTTCCACAACATCGAGCGGGTGCTCATGTCCCTCCCGGACGACACACGCCTGCTTCCGGGCCACGGTCCCGCCACGACGGTCGGTGTGGAGAAGAGATCCAACCCCTTCCTGCTTTAACGTGCCCCCGGCGAGGAAACTCATCCCCCTCCTGGGATTTATTTGTCTATTCGGCTGTGCGAAGGAACCCCAACCGCCGGTGGGCTGCACATTCTGCAAGGCGCTGCCGTCGGAGGGCTTCAACACCCTGGCGCTGCGGATGCTGGGCGATCCGGATCGCGGTCCCGAGCTGGCGGCGCTCAACCGGGTGGACGAGCGGGTGCGGCCCGCCGAGGTCCAGCTCCGGGCCGCATCCTACCTGGCTCCCACCGACTACCGGCCGCACCTGGCGTTGGCGCTGCTCCTCACCGCCACCGATCCCCGCGACCTCGTCCTCGACCCGCCGGAGTAAAAAAACGGCCCATAGGGACCGTTTACCGGTGAACGTACGCTGCTATTCAATCTCGATAATGGACCCGCATGAGGGGCAGCGGGTCCTGCGACCCTTCATCTGGGTGATGTTACCGCAGCTCAGGCAGACGGTGTACCCGGGCGGCACGTCGGTTCCGGCGTCCACACTTAGTTGCCGGTTGCGCTCGCGGATCGCCTCCGCGGCCTCGGTTAGCTGACGCTTTCTCTCCCTGCTATCCTGCCGAGGGCGTTCCTCCTCCTCTTCGGCCACGAAGGTAACGTCCAACTCGAGGGCCTCGACGGATTCCTCCTGACTAAGGCGCTCGGCGATGATCTTGCTGACGGCGCGCCTGTGCTCCTCCTCGTTGACCGGCGTCTCCTCGGCCAGGATCACCACTTTCCTCTCTCCGGCCGTCGTCTCCGTCCCGGTATCGGGTCGGTAGCGGTACGGTCGGTGCGTGCCCGACGGGGGATGGGTAGCCGAGACGGGGCGGGCGCCGGGGGTTGCGGACGAACCACCCTTCGCCGCATTCCGGGCTTTTTTTACCGCCCGGCTGATGAGCGGGATTACGACGAAGATGAAGATCAGCGGCACTAAGAAGCCGGGGAAGTAATCGGCGTCCCCGTCGGAGACGAGGAAGGCCACCACGCCGCCGAATACAACCAAGGTAATAACCGCGGTGATGATGCCGGTGTTGCAGCCTGGGTTCTGTTGATTGGGAGTGATTGGCATGGTTCAACTCGAAGGGGTAACGAGATTGCCAGATGATTATAGGCTCTCGGAAAGACCTTGGCAAGGCCAATCCAGGAATAAAGCGGAAAAGAGGAGCCCCTTCGGTCTCCTCGATCTTGATGGCATACCCCGGCAGAGGCCCCTGTCAAATCCGGCTAAAAAAAAGAGGAGCCCCGTGGGGCTCCTCGACTGTACGGCCTGGACTACAGGTTAATGAAACCAATCGGCTTTTGACGGTCCTCGCGGAGAGAATCGTCTGGCCCTCCTCGGGAACTGCGGTCCAGCGCGCTGCGCTGGTCTAGCGCGTGATGACCAGGCGGGTTGTCAGCACCTCGCCGTCAGCTCTCAGCCGAGCGATGTAGACCCCGGCCGGCGAGTCGGCCGCGTCCCAGGTAATCGTGTGGCGTCCGCCGGTCAGCTCACCCGAGGCGGCGGTGGCCACGCGACGGCCGGCGAGATCGTAGATCGTCAGCTCGACGGCGCCGGTTTCGGGCAGGGTGACGTCGAAGCTGACGACGCCCGTGGACGGGTTGGGGTAGGCCGATGAGAGGGCCAGTCGAGAGGCTTCCCCGAGGGCGGAAACGGTCATCGGCCCGAAGCGCACCGTGGAACCGTCACCGGCGATGAGCTCGAGGTAGTAGTCGTTCGTGCCACAGGCATCGCGATCCAGGTAGCGGCCGCCCGTCTCCGGGACCA
>DAOVLG010000388.1 GCA_030631385.1 Candidatus Coatesiibacteriota bacterium
CGACATCTCAATCACCACCTCATCGGGCAACTTCCATTCAAAGGGTGAAAAGCTCAGGACGGCCTTGAAACCGAAGGACCTGAAGAGGGTGAAACCTATGTCGAAATGAGCCACGAGGGCCGGATCGGTAACCCCCTCGGGCATATCCCGGGAGGCCGGGGCGAGCATGCCGACCCCCAACCCGATGGTGAAGCCGAGGAAGCGTTCGTCCTCCTCGGCCCGTAGCGGGGTCAACAAGGCGAGTAACAGGAACACCAACAGGGGGAGCTTACCCAGGTTCATCGCCGTTCCCGAGTTAAGAACATTAGTCCCAATATCTCTTGCAGCTTACCAGTTCCGCTCAACCGGGTCAATCGGGACATGAGGGATACCTATACAAGACGCCGGAGCGCAGGGTAACAATTCAGATACACCAGCGCAGGAGGTTGGCGGCCCAGGCAAAGCCGGCCCCGAAGGCGGTGGTGCAAACCAGATCACCCTTCTTCAACCGACCGGTCCGGTGGGCCTCCTCGAAACCGACCGGAATGGTGGCCGCCGAGGTGTTGGCCTGTCGTTCGATGTTTACGAAGGCGCGTTCCGGCGGTATCTTCAACCTTTTCCGCACCGCTTCGATGATCCGGATGTTGGCCTGATGGGGAACGAGGAGGTTCACGTCGTCCGGCGTGTAACCCGCCTTCTCCAGGACTGCCAGCGCAGCCTCGACCATGCCGCGGACGGCGCCCTTGAACACGTCCTGGCCGGACATATGGATGTAGTGCATCCGTTTCTCCACGGTCTCGTGGCTCGCGGGGTGGCGGGAGCCGCCGCCGGGCTGGATAAGGTGCACTCCACCACCGCCGTCAACCTTTAAAAAGCTGGCCAGTATCCCCTCCCCCTCGGGCACGGGCGTTAACACGACAGCTCCGGCGCCATCGCCAAACAGAACGCAGTCGCGGTCGGTCCAGTCCGTGATCCGGGTCAGCACATCCACACCCAACACCAGGAGATTCTCCATCATCCCCGAGCGGATGTAGGCGTCGGCCACCGAAAGCGCCGAGGCAAAACCGGCGCAGCCGGCGCTCAGATCAAATCCGCCGGCGTTCTTCGCCCCCAGCCGATCCTGTAACAGACAGGCCGTGGCGGGGAAAAGGTAATCCGAGGTTACCGTCGCTACAATGATAGCGTCCAAATCCAGCGTGTCCAACCCGGCCATCTCCAGGGCAGGCTTGGAGGCGTTGTAGGCCAAGTCGCTGGCCGCCTGATCATCGGCGATGACATGCCGCTCCCACATCCCGGTCCGCGTCCTGATCCACTCGTCCGAGGTGTCAACGATCTTTTCGAGATCGAGGTTGTTGAGCACCTTCTCCGGGAGATAGGCTCCCACCCCGACGATACCTGCGCAACGTGTCATTGCAACCCCGTTTTTGTTAGGCCCCATCCCATACGCGGATAATCTTGGCCGGTACGCCGACGGCCACGACCCCGTCCGGGATGTCATGGGTTACGACGGCGCCGCTGCCGACCATGGATCGGGCGCCGATCTTGAGGTAGGGATTCACCGCCGCATTGGTGCCGATGTACGTGTAGGGGCCCACCTCCACACCCCCGGACAGGATCGCCCCGGGATGGAGATGGGCGTGGTCGCCGATGTGGTTGTCGTGATCCACCGCGGAGTTGGTGTTGAGCACAACGTTGATTCCGAGCTCGGTGCCCGGATTCACCACGGCCCCCGCCATGGCGCACAACCCCTCAGAGAAAACAACGTCGGAGGCGATCACGGCGCTGGGGTGAACGACCGGCGGCAAGCGGTAGCCCAGGTCGCGTGCTCTTTCGAAGTACCGCGCCCGGATCGAGTTGCGGCCGATGCCCACCACACAGGCCTCGGCATTCCCTGGACGCCCCTCAAGGAGCTCGGTAGATCCAAAGATTTTCACCCCTGCAAATGTGCCGCCGTGCTTCGTGGAATCATCATCCAAAACGGCGACCAGCTCCAGGTCTGTTGAAAGACGGATTATATCCGCCAGAACCTTGGCGTGTCCACCGGCGCCGATCAGTACCGTGGGTGTAGCGGCCATAACCGGACCTAACCCTCCGCTTGAGGTTCAAGATTCAGGTTGGCGGTGATCTTCTCGTTGACCCCCTCGTCTACCAGGCGCCTGGCCATCCTTAACGCGTTCAGCACCGCCTCGGCGTCGGAGGAGCCGTGGGCGATGATACTCGTCCCCCTTACCCCCAAAAGCGGCGCTCCGCCGATGGAGCTGGGATGGGCCACCCGTCGAAAATGGCGGAAGGCCGGCTTCATCAGCAGGCCACCCAGAAAAACCAGGGGACGCCCACGCATACCCTCACGAAGGTGGTGAACCACCCAGCGGGCCGCCGATTCGGAGAATTTCAACAGCACGTTGCCGACA
>DAOVLG010000035.1 GCA_030631385.1 Candidatus Coatesiibacteriota bacterium
AAGCTCGTAACCCTCCACGCCCGAGTAGCGGACGGTCACCCGGATCACCCATCCGACCCGTGGTGAGTAGTGGTCGCAGGTGAAGACGGCCTCGCCGCCCAGGTCGGGGGCCAGCAGGCCGCCGGGACCGAGACCGAAGCCCTCGACGGCGTAGAGGTAGGCGTCGCCGTGGCGTCCCCGTGCCTCGCTGTCGGCGATTTCTATCGCCCAGTGCAGCGAGCCGGACTCGTACACCTCGGGCGCCAGGATGCAGCCCGTTAGAACGAGGAAAAGGACAGGCAGGACCGGGGTGAACCTACAGCGCAAAATCCACCCCCAGACGCAGGTCCAGGGTGTTACCGCTGTAATCGTCCTCCCCGGAAACCCCCACCTGGGAATAATCTACTTCGATCCGCCAGCGGGGTCGGTCGCCGAACTCGGCCCCCAGGCCGTAGATCTGCCACAGGAGCCGCTCGGCGTCGTTGTCCTTCACCGGGTAGGAGGAGAGGAAGGCCCCGATGCTCAGGGCGAGGTCTGCGGTCACGTCCCAGCTCAGGCCGATCCGCCCCCGCAGTCCGTCGGCCAGACGCGCGGTGTAGTCCTGCCTCCGTTCGCCCACCAGCTCCGCGTCCTCCCCGAAGAGGTACCCACCGACGACCACCTCCAGCACCGATTCCAGACCGCCGGAGTCCCTCAGTGGCACCGCCAGCCAGAGGTCGGCCTCCCCGGGGAGCCCCGGCCCACGACCGAGCTCCGCCGGTCCCGACGCCTTGAAGCCGAAGGCCCAGCCGCCCTCGCCGTAGCGCACCCCCACCCGACCGCGCCAGCCGAAAAGCTCCTCCTCCTCGGGGTCACCGGTGAGCCCCTCGAAGCGCCAGCCGCCGTACAGCCCCTCGACGCCGAGACCGAAGCGCAGGTTATCCCCGCAGGATACCGCCGCGTTCAGGCCCCAGAGATCGCCGGACAAGGCCAGCCGCCGGTCCCCCTCCTCCAGGTTATAGGTGAAATCCGCCCGCCGCACGATCCCACCGGCGAAGCCCCAGCCGCCGGACTTAAATCCGAAGCCCATGCCGGCGCTACCGAGGTTGACACCGCCACCGTAGGCGGTCTCACTACCGCTCACCACGGTGAAGCGCTCCACCCGTCCGCCCGCGTCTAGATTCAGCTCCACACCGCCCTCGAGCCCGGCGGCGCTGGGATCGTCGGCCGGATCGCCGGTCAATGAGGAGGGGAGGGGGGAGAGGTGCACCGGCTCCCCCAGGGCGTTGTAGGCCGCGGTCTGTCTGGCCGAGCCCTCGACCAGGTAGTGCCCGCAACCGGTGAGAAACGCGATGATGGCAAGGGGAAGGAAGATGGGTACTCCACGCACCGTCACACCTCGGGTCAATCGTACTCCACCGCGTCGCGGCGATCCTCGGGCGGGACGTCGAGGGGAAGGAGCTCCGCCGCGTAGGGGTCCAGGCTCCAGATGAGCGTCCGATCGTCGGCAGAGTCGTTCACCACGAGCCACAGACGCGTCCCATCCCAGGCCAGACCCGAGGGAAAGCCCCGCGTCGCCGGGAGCGGTATACGCCCCAAAACCTCGCCGTCGGTGCTGAGCTTGAGGATGCCCCGATAGGAGAGCAGCCAGAGGTTTTTCCCGTCGTAGACCAACTCCCGGCCCTGGCCGACCACGTACTCCCCGTGGGGCTCCCCCTGGCCCAGGCGCCAGAGGTAGATCACCCCCAGCTCGTCCACCAGCCAGAAATCGCCGCCCACCCGGGCCAGGCCGGTCTGCCGCCAGGAGGGGAGCTCGATGTACCAGCGCTTGCCGTAGGGCTCGCCCCAATCCTCGACGGATTCCAGCTTTCTGTCATAGCGCCAGAGCTCGGACTGGTTTCCAGCCAGCCAGAGGAACTCGCCGTCCCAGCACGAGCCGGAGACACCGAAGGGGGCGTCACCGGCTGGTGAGAACGCGCCCTTCTCCAGGTCGTAGGTGAAAAAGCGGCCGCTGGGGAGGCTGGTCGTCAGGATCAGCTCCTCACCGATGAACTCCAAGCTGCCGATGTAATCCAGTCCGACGACGGCCTCCGCCCGGAAGACGGAGTAATCGTACAGCCAGGGGTGCCAGGGCGGCCCCTCCGCCGGCTGGGGCGGTATCGCCGCCATACCGACGCAGACCAACAGCGGTAGCACAAACACGACTCTTTGCACGATACAACCCCCTTTCTTGAACCCGACCCTACAGCCCCCGGACCAGCCCGACGGCGAAGGTGCAGTAACCGTAATGGATCACCCGCTCGTTTCGGACCGACCGGGGAGCATGTCCTGCATTTAGTTTAGCACGTTTGGGCCGTTTCGGCGGTCGAATTTGAACGACCTCCCGCTTACCAATTGCAGTGTGGAGCAACGCCGGGCGCTGGACCACGGCCATGCGAGGTATAGTTTTAATTCAAACATCATCCACGCGTGCGGCAATCCCGCTTGTCGCTCCCTCTATACACCAAGACAAGGGGTTTTAACCCCTTGTTCATCATCTACACGCTCTTATCCCAAACGTAGGGGCGGGGCTCTGCCCCCGCCCGCCAACGCCGGGCGTTGCATCCCGGACCCGCGGGGATAGGTATCCTCAATCCAAAAAACCTTCCCGCGCGCGAAACCATAATTACAACTGTAGGGCGGGGTTTCCTAACCCCGCCGCCGCTTTTAAAATTACTATGCCTTTTTCGGCGGGGATTCAATCCCCACCCTACCTTCATGGTCAGGAATAACTCTTTATTAGTGGGGTTTCTGTTGGTCCTGATAATGATTGTGATCCCTTCTAATAAATGCCGTGCGTGGCCGCTCCCACCGGTCGCTCCCTCTATACACCAAGACAAGGGGTTTTAACCCCTCGTGGTCGTATTTTAAGGCTTTAACACCTTTTCTAACATAGATACCGGTATCCTTTACGCTTAATATATTCCCACAATCAAGAAGATTGCAAAGAGGCTAGTCCGGCGTTTCTTCGTGACCCTCCGGCAGCTCCCCGGTGGGTCTCCCGCCCCGATCCCCACCCGACCGACCGCCGAAGCGATCCTTGATCCCGTCCAGGACCAGCTTAACCTCCTCGGCCTTGAAGAGACCGAAGACCTTCAGCAGCACCACGAAGAGCCCCAGGGCGCCCACCCGGCCGAGGATGCCCCACGAGCCGAAGGGCAGGAAGGTCGTACCGATCCAAAGCACAACGGCCAGGGTGACGATCTTGAACACCGCGCCCAGATCATAATCAATGTGGTACTGGCGCTGGGCGAAGCGGTAATGTACGAAGGCCATCAGGGCGAAGCCCAGCACGGTGGCCACCGCCGCGCCCATCATGCCCCAGAGGGGGATCAGGAGGAAGTTGAGCCCGATGTTGGCCGAGACGCCGATGGTCGCCGTGTAGGCCTGGTACTTGGTCTTATGCACCACCGAGGTGCCCGCGGTGAAGACCAGGTACATCCCGTAGAAGCAGTGGGAGAGGCTGAGGATGAAGACCGCGCTCCAGGAGCCGTAGAAGGGCCAGGTCGCCATGAGCTTGACTATCTCCGGCGACATCACCCCGATGGCGAAGGCGATCCCCACGGCCAGGAGACTGAACAAGGTCAGCACCGCCCGGTAGACCCGCTTGGCCTCGGGCTGGTGGTAGATGCTGAACATCAACGGACCCCAGGCGAAGATGAAGGGCTGAACGAGGCCCAGGCGGACGATGAGGGAGAACTTGTACGCCAGGTCGTAGAGCCCGACCTCGCCCAGGGACGGCAGAGCCCCGGACAGGAGCGCGCCGGTCTTGCCCACCATCTCACCGAGCCCCTTCTGGGCGATGACGGCGAACTTGGTCGCCGGGGCGGCGATGCGCAGGATGTAACGGTTGGCCAGGGTGAGCACCCACCCCGCCATCGCCGCCGGAACCAGGGGCAGGCCGAAGCTGGTGATTCGTTTCAACAGGTTCCAGGAGAACCGCAGCCGCATGTTGCGGAAGGTGATAAAAAGGAGCACCGGGGCGATCACCAGGGCGGAGTAGAACTGGGCCTTGATTATCCCCAACGGTCCCGCGCCCAGTCCCACGACGAAAAGAATATTGAAGGCCATTATCAGCCCGAACCTGAAGACGCTGAGGACGGTGTAGACACCCGGCCGCTCCTTGGCCCGGATAATCGCCAGGGGCACGACCTTGACCATCACCAGTAGCTGGGAGGCGGTAGCGTACCGGAAGTAGATCGTGTAGTCCTTCGTACCGAAGAAGAGCTTGGAGAGGTCGCCGGAGAGGGGGAAGGTCAGGGCGAAGATCGCGCCGGCGGCCACGACCTGGAAGAGGAAGGAGGTGGTCACCAACGTACCCCGAGACCGGGCGTCCGGCTCCTCGAAGTAGGCCTTGAAGAGAGCGCTGTCAACACCCAGGCGCAGAATGATCTCCAACACGGTGATGTAGATCATCACCATGGCCACCACGCCGTAGTCGTTGGGCGACAGGTAGCGGGTGTAGACCGGGATCAAAAGAAAACCCACGGCCTTGGAGATGACCCCGCCCAGGCCGTAGATGATCGTGTGCTTGAAGGTCTTCTTCAGCTGCTCGAGCAATACTCCACTCCGCCGCGACCACGATTACCGCAAAAGGGTAGCATAAATGGGTCCGCCGGTGCACGCGATCTTTGCACCCGCCACCGCCTCCCCCCTTCTATGGTAAAATCCACCCGCTTCCACCCGATTAGGAGGGTGCATGGACTACCTCCTCACCCCGGAACAGATCGAGATGCGCGATCTTGCGCGGCGCATCGCTCGTGAGAAAATACAGCCCGTCGCCGCGGAGTACGACGTCAAACAGGAATTCCCCTGGCCGATCGTAAAGATCTTCGCTCAAACCGACCTCTTCCGCACCTTCATCCCGGTGGAGTACGGTGGTCTGGGCGGCGGGATCCTCGAGCTGGCCATCATCACCGAGGAGCTCAGCCGCGGGTGCGGCGGCATCGCCCTGGCCCTGGCCGGTACCGCTCTGGGCGCCTACCCGATCATCCTCTTCGGCACCGAGGAGCAGAAACGCAAGTACCTGCCCTCGGTGGCCGCCGGTGAGAAACTGTGCGCCTTCGCCCTCACCGAGCCCGAGGCCGGTTCCGACGCGGGGGCCCAGAAAACCACCGCAAAAAAGGTGAAGGGCGGGTACATCCTCAACGGCACCAAACAGTGGATTACCAACGGCGGCGAGGCCAAGATATACACCATCATCGCCATAACCGACCGCGCCAAGGGCTCCCGCGGCATATCCGCCTTCATTCTCGAGGACGGCACCGAGGGCTTCAACTACGGAAAGAAGGAGGATAAGATGGGCATCCGCGCATCCTCCACCCGGGAGCTCTCCTTCACCGACTGCTTCATTCCCGAGGAAAACCGTCTGAGCCGCGAGGGACTGGGCTTCTCCGTCGCCATGCGCACCCTGGACCGTACCCGACCCGGGGTAGCCGCCCAGGCGGTGGGAATCGCCCAAGCGGCGCTGGACATCTCCCTGGAGTACTCCCACCAGCGCATCCAGTTCGGCAAGCCCATCTCCAGTTTCCAGTCCATCCAGAACATGCTGGCCGACATGGCCACCGGGATCGAAGCGTCACGCTCTTTGATCTACCAGGCGGCCCGACACATTGATTCCGGCGCCAAGGACATCTCCAAGGTCAGCGCCATGTCCAAGCTCTTCGCCTCCGACATGGCCATGAGGGTCACCACCGACGCGGTGCAGATCCTGGGCGGTTACGGCTACATGAAGGACTATCCGGTGGAAAAGCTCATGCGAGACGCCAAGATCACCCAGATCTACGAGGGGACGAACCAGATCCAGCGCCTGATCATCGCTACCAACCTCATAAAGGAGCTCGTAAAGAAAAAGAAACGGTAATCCCCCTACCATCCCATAAACTTACCTCCCCAGGATACACAAAGTTTAATTAAAATTAGCAAAAAAATCACAAAAGAATATGCATAGTAAAAAAAAGAAGTGATAATCACCAATAATGAACAGATAATATCATACTATCTATATAGACCTCAGTAAGTGTGTGCATGCTATCCCGCCACCAGATGATGGGATAATGTGGCGAAAAGCGGGAAGCTTGACCGCCACCTCAAGCGTCTGGTGTACACTAGCTACCTCCACGATCGCTGAGGCGGTGGCACAGGTTTTTGCAGGAGGGAACCCGGCGGACTTCATCAAGGTTCATTTGCGCAAAAACTGTGCCACCGCCAGCAGGGAACACTTGAACTCGACCGAACAAAACAACGAGTAACGATTAAGGCCGACATCCTCCCGAACTCCAATGTAGACAACGACGGATACAAAAACAAAAGTCATCTCACCCGGTGGATTAAAACGTAATCTCCGTACGTTTTCCAAGAGAGATCGTTTAGGTTTAAACAACGAAATGACCCGGACATACTACCCTATCTGAAAGGCATCATCCTTGGTCCATGAACGTGTGTAATGCCAAAAAGAAAGATGAGGTACTTCTGGTGCTATTAACAAAGAGTTTATTAGTAATAGAAAGTAGTAGGTAGTAGGCCCGTTGAAAAGTTTAATAACTTTGGTTTATCGGAGATAAACCTAGTGATGTGTTGGCGTTGGAAGTGAAAGCGACCTTGACATGAAGGTGGATACCGGGGAGGGTCGGACGGACAGAGCTGCTTAAAACAAGGAGGTTTACAGGTAAAGGTGGGGATGTTGAAAACTTGTTGACAAATGTGGACGGACCGGTCAATTTGAATCAGTGGCTTGCGTATAAACAATGGCATGGTCTTATTAAACAATAAGTTAAACTAATATCAACAAATACCCTGTGGAGTTGGTGGTTTTGTTAACTAGCTAATTTTTTTCGAGTTGCGCAGAGGGGTGGACCTGTAAGTTTGAATCTTGATGCAGATGGACTGATGTGGCTTTCAAGATATGTGGATAAAAGGAGGTTTCATGGGGTACGAGTTCCTCCATGTGGAAGAGAAGGGTGCAGACAGCGGACTCACCTTTCTGGAGCTGGTGGTAGATCGGCCGAAGATGAATGCGTTGAGCCAGGATCTTCTGGCGGAGTTGGGCGACTGTTTCGATGAACTGGCGGAGAGGGAGTTGTCCGCGCTGATCATAACCGGTGCCGGCCGGGCCTTCGTGGCGGGGGCCGACATCAAGGCAATGGTTGCCATGACCAAGGCGGAGGCGGAGAATTTCAGTCAGCTCGGTCAGGGGGTGTTTGCCAAGCTTGAGGCGCTGCCCTGTGTGACCATTGCCGCGATCAACGGTTTCGCCCTGGGCGGCGGCTGTGAGCTGGCGCTGGCCTGTGACCTGCGGATCGCGTCCGAGGAGGCCCAGATGGGGCAGCCCGAGGTCAAGCTGGGGCTGATACCCGGCTTCGGCGGAACGCAGAGATTGGCCCGCCTGGTCGGCATGGCCAAGGCCAAGGAGCTGATCCTGATCGGCGGGAACCTGGACGCCGTCGAGTGTGAGAGGATCGGCCTGGTCAACGCCGTCGTTCCGGCGGAGGGGCTTCTATCCAAGGCCCGGGAATGGGCCGAGGCCATCGCCGCACGGGGTCCGGCCAGCGTCGCCGCCGCCAAGAAGGTGATGCAGAGCGGTGTCTGGGGTGACCTGGTGGACGCCTACAGAGCCGAGGCGTCCGCCTTCGGCGACCTCTTCGAGGAGCATGAGGCTACCGAGGGGATGCTGGCCTTCATCGAGCGCAGACCGGCCAGGTTCTTGAGGTAGGCATGGAGATAGCCTGGGTTTGCCTCGATTTCGGGGGGGTGTTGAACGACGACCGGGCCGCCCGGGGCGCCATGGTGGACCTGGTGGCCGAGCTGGTCGGGGTGGGCGTCGAGGAGGCCTGGGAGGCGCGCCGGCGGCTCGGATCTATCCTGGCGACCCTCGAGCTCTACTCCGCCTCGGAGAAGGGATTCGCGGAGCTGAGGAGGAGATACGAGGAGATGGTCCTTCGGATCCCGGAGGCCTTCGGGCCACCTCCCTACGGTGACGTGCCCGAGGCCCTGGAGCGTCTATCCCGGCGCTACCGCCTCGCCCTGGCCAGTAACACCGTGGGAACCGCCCGGCCCTGGCTCGAAAGGTACGGGTTAACGAAGCGTTTCGATCATCTCCACCTCTCCAACGAGATCGGTTTCCGCAAACCGCAGCCCGAGTTTTTCCGCGGGTTGCTCGAGGCCGCCGGAGCCGATCCCGGCGCGATGCTGATGGTGGGCGACCGGACCGACACCGACCTCACGCCGGCGCTGAACGCCGGAATGATGGCGGTGCTTGTTCGCCGTTTCCCCAGGCCGCTGCCGGGTTATTCAAAGATAAGGGAGAGGTTGTTCGCCGAGGTGGCCGATCTGGGTAAATTGGCCGACCGGCTGGGGTGTTAGGGATGTGAGCCGGTGCGGAGGCCGGCCCCCTACATTTGGCGTTCGATGCTCGTTGAAACGGGCGACCACAGAGGGTCGCCCCTACGGGTCGGATCGGCGGCGTATGACCGTAGGGGCGGGGCTCTGCCCCCGCCCGCGGGCGGGGGCAGAGGGCTAGGGTGAGGGGGGCTCTGCCTATGGTTTAATGCGGCAGCCCTCACCCCCGCCCCTCTCCCACAGGGAGAGGGGAGAAAGTCCCCTCGCCCCCTTACGAAGTAAAGGGAAGTGAGAATAGGAGCGTAGTGGTTGGAGATAGGCAAACCTTGAGGGAGCTGGTTTCGCAATTGCGGGCGGACGAGGGACGCCTCCGCGATTACATAAATGACGCTGTTATCGGGGCGATAATAGCCAAGGCCGACCACAACGCCTACATCAGCCTCGTCGAGGCGAATCGGCTGGACGACCGGCTGGGCGAACTAACCTCCCTCCCCCCGGAAGAAAAGGCCAAGCTCCCCCTGTACGGCGCGCCGATGGCGGTCAAGGACAACATCTGCTGGAAGGAGGCCCCCACCACTTGCGCCAGCAACATCTTAAAAGACTACCGCTCGACCTATACCGCCACCGTGGTCGAGCGCCTGGAGGCTGCCGGCGCCGTCGTTATCGGTAAGACGAACCTGGATGAGTTTGCCTTCGGCAACTCCAGCGAGTCGAGCGCCTTCGGACCGGTGACCAACCCCTACGATAAAACCCGGATCCCCGGCGGCTCCTCGGGGGGGAGCGCCGTGGCGGTTGCGACCGGTTCGGTTCCGCTGGCCCTGGGTACTGACACCGGCGGCAGCACCCGCCAGCCCGCCGCCTTCTGCGGCGTCTACGGACTAAAGCCCACCTACGGCAGGCTCTCCCGTCACGGCCTGGTCGCCTTCGCCAACTCCATGGACCAGATCGGCCTCTTCGGGAAAAATCCCGACGACCTGCGGCTGGCCTTCGCGGTCTGCGCCGGGGAGGACCCGGCGGACTCGACCAGTGTTTCTCTTCCGGACACTTTCCCAAAACCCTTCGAGCCGGGTCGCGGCTTCACCGTGGGGGTGGTCAGGGAGCACCGGGGCGCTAAAGGGGTACAGCCCGCGGTGGCCGACGCCTTCGAGCGCCTCCTCGGGGCCTTCGCCGAACTCGGCTGCCGGACCCTCGAGGTCTCACTCCCCACCAGCGTCCACTCCATCGCCGTCTACGTCCTCACCGCCCTGGCCGAGGCCTCGACCAACCTGGAACGCTTCGACGGCGTCAACTACGGCAACCGCGTGGAGGTGATGCCCGACGACGTGGTCTTCGGTCCCGACGCCGATCGCCTCATGAAGATGTACGCCGCCACCCGGGGCCTGGGCTTCGGCGAGGAGGTCAAGCGCCGGATAATGCTCGGCACCTTCGCCCTGGCCGAGGGGTACTACGACGCCTATTACCTCCGCGCCCAGCGGGTGCGCACCAAGATACGCCGGGAGCTGGACGAGGCCTTCAGCCGTGTCGGCCTGATCGTTTCACCCACCTTCCCCACCACGGCCTTCAAGCTGGGCGAGATAGCGGGCGATCCGCTGGCCACCTTCCTCGGCGACCTCTTCACCAACCCGGCCAACCTGGCCGGCCTCCCGGCCCTCTCGATCCCCTGGGGTTCCGACGGCGACGGGCTGCCCATCGGGATGCAGCTCATGGGGCCCGCTTTTTCCGAGGAGAGGCTCTTCACCACCGCCGAGGCGCTGGCCTCCAAGCCTTAGGCTTACATGGGCAACAAATCGAAGTGGATATAAAAGGCCGCCGCGGTGGGGATGGTATCTACGGCCGAAGGCAAATCCCCGCCCTACATCACCCGTGGTAAATGGGGTAATCGCGTTGTAGATGAACGGGCGGGCACAGAGGCCCGCCCCTACGGCAATGCAAATATAGGGCGGTCTTAAGCGATTAGACGAGG
>DAOVLG010000437.1 GCA_030631385.1 Candidatus Coatesiibacteriota bacterium
GTCGAGACCATCGAAGACGCCGAGGTCTGCGAGCTGGTGCCGCTGACCGAGGATGAGGCGCGCCGGGGGCTGAAGGACAACGACTTCGCCGCCGCCCTCGTCATCCCCACCGGCTTCACCGACGCGGTCGAGACCAACCGGGACGCCGAATTGATCCTGTTGACCAACCCCCGGCGCGAGGTGGAGCTTCAGGTGCTCGAAAACCTGGTCACCCAGGCCGCCTTCGCCCCAGCGGGCAAAAACTTCGCCCTGCGCATGGCCGACAGCTTCGTAGAAAGATTCGAGTTCACCTCCGAGGAGGCGCGTGAGGACATCCGCACGGACATCCACGGGTTCATCATCGGTGAGGGTGACGTTGGCTTCGATGTGACGGATATCTCCGGTGTCAAGGCGCCGGTGGACGTGGTCATCGAGGAGGTGCGGGCCACCGCGGCCGAGTGGAACGCGATCCTGCACTACGTGCCGGGCTTCGCGGTGATGTTCGTCCTCTTCGGGGCCAACGCCGCGGCGGCGGGCATCCTGTCCGAGCGGGAGAGGGGCCTCACCCGGCGCATCCTGGTTTCGCCCCTGAGTCTCAAGGGATACCTGTTGGGCAAATCCGGCCTGCTCATCACGCTGCCCGTGACCCAGATGGGCCTGATGTTCGGCTTCGGGGCCCTGGCCTTCGGCGCCGTCTACCCTGGATCGCCCCTGGGGATCGTCCTGGTGAGCGTTTGCACGGTAATCGCCTCGGTGGGCCTGAGCTTGGGTCTCTTGGCCTTCTGCCGCACGCCCAAACAGATCGAACAGCTCGGTCTGTTGGTGATCCTGGTGATGAGCGCCCTGGGCGGTAGCTGGTGGCCGCTTTTCATCACCCCGGAGTGGATGCAGTCCCTGGCGCACATCACCATCAATGCCTGGGCCATGGACGCCTACGCCGAGCTCTTCACCTTCGGCGGCGGCCTGGGGGACGTGCTCGTGCCCTGTCTGGTGCTTCTGGGTTACGGCGTGGCCGGGTTCGCCCTGGCGCTCTGGCGCTACCGGCCCCAGGGGGCTTGATAGCGACCGGTGAGATTACCCTGTGACAACGGAGGGAGGAGATATGCGTAAATTGTTGCTTTTCAGCGCAGCGGTTCTGCTTCTGTCGTTCGCCGGTTGCGGCGGCGAGGAGGAAACGGTCGAGGCGGGGCTGGGCGACGAGGGCGGGCCGGCGGAGTCCGTCGGGGACGATGAGGAGCTTCCCGAGGTCTACACCGGCCGGTACGTCTACGTCACCGAGCACGGCGACCGGTACCACACCCCGTTCTGCCGGCACGTGCGCGGCAAGGAGAACCTGCGCAAACTGACCCGGGACGAGGCCGCCCTCGAGGACTACGAGCCCTGCAAGGTCTGCAACCCCGGTCCGCCGCGCTAGGAAGTGCTATAATCAGTTTGTCGGTCAACACTGGGGACTGAACCGGTGAGTGACATCCTGGGGCTCGGCATAGACCTGGTATCGCTGGCGCGTTTCAGCCGACTCCTGGCCGCGGGGCGCGAGGAGCGGTTGCGACGCCGCGTCTTCAGCGAGCGTGAATGGCCGCGGAAGTGGGGCTCCAAGCTCTCGCCGGGCCTGTTGGCGAAACTCTCGGCCCGCTTCGCCGTCAAGGAGGCGGCGATGAAGGCCCTGGGCTGCGGCTGGGGCCAGGGGGCATACTTCCACGAGTTCGAGGTGCTGCCGAACCCCGACGGCGGGGTTGAGCTGGTTCTCCACGGCAACTCGAGGAAGCTGGCCCGGGAGAAGGGGATCAACCGCTGGTTCATCTCCATCTCTCACGAGCGCTTCTACTCGGTGGCCACCGCCCTGGCCCTGCGGGACTGACTCGTCCTCCGGTTGACAGAGGGCGGCGCCGATCAGGCCGCCTTTTTTGCATTGGTATAAGCTGTTTGTAAATGTAGAGCGGGGCTTCTACGCCCCGCCGCGTAACGTTTACCCCCTCACCCCGACCCGTGGGCGACTGCCCCTCCCCAGAGGGGCGAGGGGA
>DAOVLG010000317.1 GCA_030631385.1 Candidatus Coatesiibacteriota bacterium
CGTCGTTTATCAGGTCAGATTCGGACGGGGGTTCGGCCCCGTTGTACGGAGCGTAAATCCCCGAGCCCCCACCGACGTCTTCGATGAGGTACGGCCCCACCTCGATTTCCCTGGCCATGCCCGCGCCGGCTAGGACGAGCAGCGCCAACGTAACGAGTAATAGCTTTCTCACAATCTCCTCCTGGGGTTGGACGTTGAAGAAAATGGTACGGAAACAGGGTGACTGTATAGTACACCACCGGCAAAGATAAAACAAGGGTACAAGAGTATTCTGTTATCCCTTGCCGCAAGGGCATGACGAGGTTATTTAAAACTAGACCCGTGCAGGCAGACCCGGTGCCTGCTCTCCGTACAATCCAAAAAGGGCCCCCGCGCGGGAGGGCCCTTCGCCTGTATTTCCGTGCTTCTAGAACTCGGCCTTTATCCGGCCCCAGGTGGTGTATTCTACGTTGGGTTCCTCTTCGGTCTCGAAGGACCAGGAGTCCTCGCCAAAGTTGCCCAGGCCGTCCTCGGCGTACCAGTAGACCTCGACGGTCGTGCTGTAGTCGAAGTCTTCGGGCGGATCGTACTCCACGCTGAAGGAGCCGTCACCGTTGTCGGTGATGTCGCAATCCTCGGTTACGTCCGTCGAGTCAACCTCGACTAAGATGCTGTCGCCGTTGACGCCCTTGTCGTCGTCAACGATGTCGAAGGTGATGTCGGTGTCAATCGGGACGCCGGTGTCGTCTGGGGCGGGGTCCTGGTTGTCCGAGTAGGGGGGGTCCATGTCGTCGTCAACGAAGACGCGGATAAGCATGGCGCCGAAGAAGTCATAGTCATACCAGTAGGAACCGAACCACCACCACGCCGAGTCGTCGGGTCCCGGGGCCTGGTTGTCCTGGGGGGAGTTGTCCAGGCCCTCGATGGAGTCGTCGCTCATGGCGAAGAACACGTCGTCCTCGCTGAGGAGGGGCGTGGTGGCCAGATCGAAGCGGACCCACGTGTCGCTGCCGTGAGCGTCCTCCCAGAAGGTCTCGTAACCACCCAGGAGGCTGTCGTCCCGGTTCGGTTTGCCGGGGATGTAGTCGTCCTCGCCCAGGATGTCGAGGAAGAAATTGCGGCCGGTGGAGTTGAAGCAGCACAGCTTTATAGCGACCACGTAGAGATCGTAGGGCGCGATGAACTTCGAGGCGAAGCCGGCTATCCCCCCGTACCAGTGGTAATAGGCGCTCCCGTTGTCGTTGTAAAGCTCCTCCTCGGTGGGCGGTATGGGGGAGACCCTGATCGAATGTTCCCCGAGGCCGCCCGAGGGCGCAGTGGTTACGGTTTCCGAGGAATCAACCGAGATTGCGATCTCGAATTCCTTGGCCATGCCCGCGCCGGCGAGGACTAAGAGCGCCAATGTAGCAAGCGAGAACCTCTTCAAAATACCCTCCCGTAGGTTTGTTTTGGATGTGAAAAAGTGGTTTGACGGAAATTTGACGCTGTAATTGTACACCACCGGCGAAGACGAAACAAGGGTAATTGGGTAGATTATCCCTTGCCGCAAGGGCATGACGAGGTTATTCAAAAGGGATCACCATAAGTAAACGGACCAACAAGAAGGCGTATCTTCTTTATAAATACGGCAGATAGGACAAAGCGCGTGTTCACCTAAAAGCTTGAAGAAAGTGGCTGTTGGACGACGAACACGGTTAGATTAGAGGTATGAGTCTTTAGCCCTTTCGTAGGGCGGGGTTTCCTAACCCCGCCGCCATTTGACGGTCATTATGCCTTTTTCGACGGGGATTGGATCCCCGCCCTACCTCTTTCTTAGTTGGGTTCCAGTTGATCCATGAACGTGTGTGATGCCATTTAAAGTTTGACCCGTGCAGGCAGGCCCTGTGCCTCCTCCCCCTCCCCCTTACAACCTAAAAAGGCCCCCCGCGCGGGAGGGCCCTTTGCCGGTATTTCCGTGCTTTTAGAACTCGGCCTTGATCTGGCCCCAGGTGGCGTTGTCGTCAACGCCTGAGCCGATGATGTCGAAGGACCAGACGATGTCGGAGTCGGTGTCGTTGTCCAGTTCGTCGGCCAGGCCGGCGGCCACGGTGCAGGTGATGGTGTCCGGGGGCAGCGGGTCGTCGGGATCGAAGGTGCAGATGACGTCGTTGGGGTCGCCGTCGTCTATGTCCAGGTCGCCGGAGATATCACCGGCGGCCTTGAAGTCGGGGGAGAGGGCGCCGGAGCCGGCACTGAGGGCCAGGTTTCCCACAGAGAACGAGCCCAGGCTGCTGTCCGTGACGGTGAAGTCAATGGACGAGGTGTCCACGCCGATGCCGGGATCGTAGACGTGGAAGATGATGTTGGAATTCGGGTCAACGTCCTCGGCGCCGTCGGCCGGGTCCTGGCCGCCCACCGTCGGGGCGGTGGTGTCCACGTTGAAGCTCCCGGTCTCGTCGGCGCCCATCTCGTTGCCCAACAGGTCGGCCAGGGAGGCGGGTACGGTCGCGTCGTAGGTGCCGTCATCGAAGGGGTCGTCCGGGGTGAAGGTGCAGGTGTAGTCGGCGGGGGTGCCGCTGATGTCCAGGTCGCCCGGAACGTCGGCCTTGGTGTCGTCGTCCACGCTGACGTCAATGGTGGTGTCGTCCACGCCCTTGTCGTCGTCCTTGGCGTGGAAGACGAACTGTGAGTCATCGGCGGTCCAGTCGCCGTCGGCGGGGTCCTGGCCGTCCACGTAGGGGCCGTCCATGTCGTCGTCAATGACGCCCCGGATCATACAAGCGCCGAAGCCGTACTGCGAGTAATCGGTCCAACTACTGCCGCCGAACCAAAACCAACCGGAGCGCGCGGGAGCGCCGCCGCCGCTGGTGTCCATCCGGCAGTACCAGGGATAGCTTCCGCCTTTGAAGAAGAGCGTGATGCGGTCGCCGTTTTCGAAGAACGCACCCTCGTCGCTTACGTCGAAGATGGCCCATTCGTTGTTGTAAGGCCCGGAACCCGGGAAGCTAACCTCGC
>DAOVLG010000169.1 GCA_030631385.1 Candidatus Coatesiibacteriota bacterium
GATTCCGGTAGCGCCCGGCGTAATCCAGACCGTAGCCGACGAGGAAGTCGTCCCCGGTGAAGACGAAGCCGGTGTAGTCAACGTCCACCCGCCGGCTTCGCCTCCCAGGCTTGTTCAGCAGCACGCAGATGCTGACCTGCCGACCGTAGTGCTCGTCGAGGAAGCGGCGGAGCTCGCTCAGCGTCCGCCCCGTGTCAACGATGTCCTCCACGACCAGAATCCGCTCGTCTGGACCCGCCTCGGGCAGCTCGCCGTAGAAATGAATCTCGCCGGGTTCGTCCCCCTCGCGGTAGCTGGAGATCGCCACGACCTCGAACCGCAGCGGCATGGTCAGCCGGCGGACGAGATCAGCCAGGAAGATGATCGAGCCCTTGAGGACCCCCAGGGCCAACAGCGGCCCGTCGCCCAGATCGGCGCTGATCTCGCGGGCCAGCTCGTCCACCCGCTCCGCGATCTCCTTAGCCGAATAGATTATCCGCATCGGTTACCCTAATATTGCCTGGAGACAAGGGGTTGTAACCCTTGTTTCCGTTTCGTAGGGCGGGGTTTCCTAACCCCGCCGCTATAATAACCAACGTAATAATACGGGTATTCATCCCATCTTTCACAAAGGCCCTTCCTTACCGGGTTCGCCAGGATATAATCCGCCGCTTGTCGTAAATCATCATCTTCCCTTATCGCATGATCGTAAAAACTGGCCTGCCATATTGGCTTATTAAGGCTATATCTAGCGGCCATACGGCTGATGTACCTTTTCCATGAACCGATTAGGTCAATCAAATTAATTTCCTTGGCCATCAGTAAAAGATGCACATGGTCAGGCATCAGGCAGGCGGCGAAAAGACGGGATCTGTCAGCGAGATAGTTTTTGACGGTCTCGAATGTATGGTCGGCGAAGGGAGATTTATGAAACAGTTGTCTGCCCTTGGCGGTGCACGTCGTTATTGAAAAAGCCTGGGAAGGATTGGAGTAGACAGCCCGATGCAGACGAGGATGCTTGCGTTGGGGCCGTTTTGTGGCCACTGTGCGGTCCTTTTCGGCGGGGATAGAATCCCCGCCCTACGGGGCGAATTGTAGGTCGTTTTTCGTAGGGCGGGGTTTCCTAACCCCGCCGCTATAATGGTTAACGGCTCACCGCCTCTTCGACAATGGCGATCTCATCATCCGTCAGGTCGTAGAGCTCGTACACCAGGCGGTCAATCTCGTGGTCGGTGCGCTCGATGAGCTGCTCGATCTGCGCCTTGTCTGAGCCGGCGGCGCCGGGGAGGCGCTCGTGCAGGTCCAGCATCCGCTCGACGAGTGAAACCATCCTATCATGCCGCGCCACATCCTCGGCGTTGTCAAAGTCAATGGTGCGAATGGGGAATGTGGCAAGTTCATTGACTTTGAATTGGGGAAAAATCGCTCTTTGAAATTTATCAAATATGTAATCGAACCAGAATGTAAGTAGCTTTGAATTAATAACCCCAAGGATGTACTCAAAGGTGTATTCGCTTGTGGTTTTTACAATCATACTGTTAATATCATTAAGTTCTTCTCCTGCAACAATAGCAGCGTTGATCGAATACGGAGGACGAGAAGGTATCTGACGAACAAGTATCCTTTCTCCCTTAAAAAGACTCGAATCTCTTAGAGCAGCAAGATTATTTCCATATTTTAAGTATTCCCCAGACCAGCCTATAAAATAACGTTTCACGTCTTTTCCGTCCAAATAAATGCGGTAATCTTTTCCTAATTTCTCAGTTGAATGATAAACTCGGTTTTTCTTCATTGAATCGGTTTGTTTAGGGGTTCCTTTGCCCGTTTCGTATGCTTTCAAACCTGCTTTCACTATCGCAATCTCACGTAATTGAATGGCATGAAATTTAATTTTACGAAGCAAATCATGGACTTTTTGATTCTTGTAAAGACGAAAATGGATGACTGGGTCTTGTAAGATTAGCTCTGCGTTGATCTTCGCTACTAAATTAACCTCTTGGGGCCTCGGAGACTCTGCAAGGTAAACCTTTGAAGGTGTAGTTTTTTTGAACAAAACAAGAGAGGTGTCTATATTAGCTCCTGGAAAAACCTTGAATCTGTTATTAACTATTGTTAATTCTCCTGTAGAACCGACTACGAAGTCTCTGAATGATTTCATTGTTCCGATAGAAAGCCAGGTGTTGGGGATTATGAAACCGAACCAGCCTCCGTTTGTAAGCAGGTAGTAGCCCTTTTCTGTGAAGAGAGTAAAGGTGTTAAGTTGAAAAGCATGATGTTTATATTTTCGATAATAATCCTTCTCGTAATCAGTAAATCCTTTGTCTCTGGCAAAGACATACGGTGGGTTGCCGATTACGGCGTCGAAGCCGCCCCGCCTCATTATCTCCGGCCAGCCACGGGGGCCGTCCCAATCGAAGGCGTTGACCCGGTGCTGCACCACGGCGTCATCGAAGAGGTCGTACTGATCGCCTGAGTAGAAGTCCGAGCCGATGAGCGAGTTGCCGCACCTGATGTTGCCGGAGAGATCGGGCAACAGCGCCTGGTGAAGCATCTTGAGCTGGAAAGGGGCTTCCTCCAGCAGCCACAGACATAGCGAGAGCTGGGTGACCTCGACGGCGTTGGAGTCAATGTCCACGCCGTGTAGGTGCCTCAGGACGATGGTTTGGCGCTCCTCGTAGGTGGTTGGACGGCCGTACTTTTTGGAATACCAGCGTTCGAGCCATCGCGCCGCGCCGATAAGAAAGGAACCGGAGCCGCAGGCGGGATCGAGTATCTTGATTTTGACGGCCTGGGAGAGCGACCTGCCCTCGAAAAGCGGACCCAACGTATTCTCGACGATGTAGTCCACGATGTAGCGCGGGGTGTAGTAGACGCCGCCGGCCTTGCGCACCTCGGGCTTGGGCTCGATCCGCACCTGCTTGGGGGTGGTGCGGATGACGGAGCCGAGGAACTGCTCGTAGGCCTTGCCGATGATCTCGACCGGCATGGCGGAGAAGTCGTAGACCGAATCGGGGTCGGCCAGCTCCTTTACGACCTTGCGGAGCTTCCCCGGCTCCAGGCGCAGGTCGTCTACGGGGTGGTGCTCGAAGAACCGGCTGTTGTAGGTGGTCTGCAACCGGGAAACCAGATCGGAGAGGTGCCGTCCGGGGTCGTCGTCGGCGGCGATGCGGTGGAGCCATCCCCCGCGGTCGCCGTACCCCCGGTCCTCCAGGATGCGTAGAAGGAGCAGCCGATCTAAGACCCGCTGGGTCGCCTCGTTCAGGTCCCAGTCGTGGGCGAAGCGGTTGCCCTTGACCAGGGCCTGGGCGATGAGCTTGCGGTATCGCTCGAGGTCCTTGAGGAACTTCTCGCCCAGGGGAAGGGTGGTCTTGGTGGTGGTTACAAAGGCGCGGAGCTTGCCCTCGAGAACGGCCGTGCGGGAAAAGTGGGCTTCGAGCCTGTCCCATTCTTCAGCGTAATCCGTGTAGCGCATGCACAGATCGGGGATCCTCACCCGCTGGGTGTCCTTGGTGGGGTCCATCGAGGTGTTGTAGACCTCCCACTCCTCGAAGTCGGTGAGGATGCCGACGGGGACCGTATCGAGATTCCGTCCGTAGCGGAGAAGCTGGAAGATGGCGTCGGTGTCCCTGGCGATGTTGACCTTGGGCGCCTTGGCCTCGATGACCACCACGGGACGGCCCCGGTCGTCGTAGAGGATGTAGTCGGCCTTCTTCTTGCCGGAGAGGGTCTGGACGGGGGGCTCGACGCGGACCACCTGGGGATCGGTAATATCCCATCCCAGGAGCTGCAGGAGGGGATTGATCAAACTGATTCTGGTCTGGGCTTCATTGCTCTGATATAGGGGTCTATTATCATCAAAGTCTTTGACAAGGTTTTTCAGGCTTTTTTCCATGTCTGCGCACCTCGATCCGGTTCGGCTGGCTTACGTCCCCACGGGTCAGGCGTCGGCGATCTCCTCAGCGGAATAGATTACCCGCATCGGCTCTACCGCTCGTTGAACTCGACCAGGTCGGGGTAATTCAGGGTCTGGTTGTCGAAGAAAGGGACGATGTCGCCGGCGTGCATCTCGGGGGGATAGGGGCCGAAGTAGAGCTCGTCGCCCATCGAAAAGACGGGGAAGTAGTAGTAGACGAGGATCGGTATCCACTCCTCGCCCACCCTCTTCCTGACCGATTCCTTCTGACTGACGCCGTAACCGATCTGGTTGGAGAACTCGCCGAAGCCCAGGTCCAGGGTTCCCTCAACGCGGAAGACGCTCTGGTAGACGCTGCCGAGGTAGGCGAGCCTGGCTCCGGAGTCGGTGAAGACGACGGTGAACTGTCGGAAGCTTTTCAGGGCGGCGCGCATCTCCTGCTGATCCGGGGAAAGCTCCTCGCCGACCCGGGGGTCGGTGGCCATATAGGCGTGCTTCAGGCGGTTGTACTCCTCCCAGTTGACCGGCCCCTCCTCGCCGGTGCGGGCGATGAAGAGGTAGCCGACGGGCTCGTCGCCGCAGCGCCAGCCGTAGAGGTCCTCGGCGTCGCCCAGGCGGAGGCCCGGTTCGTAGAGTTCGATGAACTCGTCAACCAGGCCCGCCGTTACCTCGACCCCGGACTCGCCGGCGGAAACGAGCGGCTCATGGTAGGCCAAAGCAACGGAAAAGAGGGCGATAAAAAAACACCATCTCAGCATTGACCCACCCCTCGATGGGAAGAGGGAACCGGCGGATGAGGTGTCATTCCGCGGTCAGATCCGCTCGCCGTGCATGGTCACCAGGGCCAGATAGCGGTCGGCTATCTCGATGGGGTTCCGCTTGATTAGCTCGTAGGTCTCGGCGAGGGAGGAGAGGAGCTCGTCCAGGAGGGCGTCGAGGGGATGGTGCCGGCCGGTCTCGGAGAGTATCGTCGTGGCCGTCGGGAGTAGTTCCGCCGGAAGCCGCTCCCGTTCGAAGTTGACGTTGAGGCCGACCCCGAGAACGGCGTAGACGACCCTGCCGCCGCGAAGCTCCGTCTCCACCAACGTGCCGCCGTACTTTAGCCCCCGGCTGTAGAAGTCGTTGGGGGGCTTGATCTTGGTCGGGATGTAGCGGTCGAGGACCGGGTGGAGCGCCACCGGGACCATCCGCGAGAGGAGATCGGCTTCGGAGGCGGCGAGCCGGGGCCGCAGGAGGAGGCTGAACCAGAGGCCGCCCGGCGGGCTGACCCATTTCTTCTTCCCCCTCC
>DAOVLG010000463.1 GCA_030631385.1 Candidatus Coatesiibacteriota bacterium
GTGGACGGGGTCGAGCCGTGGACGCTGTCGCGTCGCAAGAGGAAGCGGGCGTTCGGCAACAATCTCTACCTGGGACAGAACCCGGCGCTCTGGCACCTGGCCGAACGGGTGGGCGAGCTGGGCGAGGGGGCGCTGCGCGAATCGGCCGCTCTTGTCGGTGCTATCGGGGAGGATGAGGTGATCGCCGGTCTCGACCACTGGCGGCGGCTGACGCTGGCCCTGGGGGCGAGGGCGGCCCTGAACCCCGCCGCTTTGCTCCTGGACGATCCCCTCGCCGGCCTGGGTCCCGACGAGCGGGGGAGGCTCCTGCCCTGGCTGGCGAAAGAGGCCCGGGAACGTCTGGTGGTGGTGGCCGATCCGGGGCGGGGTTTTTTGGAGGGCGAGGCGGTGGTTGAACTGTAGGATTGGGATTATCACTTTCCCCTTAGCCGTTGAGTCCGTGTAGCGCCGGGTGGCAGGGTGGGGTCTTGAGCATCCCGCCGCACAACGGGTAACCGTGTACGATCGCTCTGCTGAGACAAGGGGTTTTGCCAGAGGCATAGCTCGGTTTGCCGGGGGCATAGCTCGCTCCGCTCGGTTCGCTCGGTTTAATCCCTTGTTCCGACGTAGGGCGGGCTTCTGTAGTCCGCCGGGTTTTGGATAGATGTGGCGGCCCGCGGAGGGACCGCCCTACATCGGCGAATACACGTAGCGCGGGGCTTCTACGCCCCGCCGATTTATTCACGCGGTCGCCCGCTCCAGGGGCCGACCAGCGCTGGGCGCCGGACCCCGGCCTCGCGACTCCACGGCATTGCCACTCGAATGGGTAGCGCCGCGTACACGCTCACGTTGTTCGCTCCCATACAACGATTTGAGAACGTAGGGCGGGGTCTCGGCCCGCATCAACTGCCTCAAAAGCATCATTCAATCGAGTTCATAAACCGGCGATGATCCCTACGTCGGATTACCGTCGCCGGTCCGGCGGGTCCAGAAACAGAACACGGCGTCCACCTGTTCGGGGCACTCCACCGAGCCGGGTCTCAGGCGGCGGACGAACTCCAGGGCCTCCTCGGCGGTGCGGCCCCGGTGGACGAGGTAGCAGGCGACGATCATCCCGGTCCGACCCAGGCCCATGTAGCAGTGGACCAGGATCGGCTCGGCGGCCAGCCGGGCCTCGTCAATCAGCCCCACCGCCCAGTCCAGGACCTTTCGCTCCGGGGCGGTGAAGTCCTCGATGGGCAGGTGGTGGAGCTTGGAAAAAGGGAGTCTGCCGAGCCCCACCCCGAGCGGGCGCTCGGTGAGGGTGAGGATGCGCCGGATGCCGATCTCCTCCAGCGCCCGGAGCTCCCGGGCCAGCCCCACGCCGGTGCCGGGTTTGGCCATGGCCGCCAGCTCACCGGGGATGATCCAGGTCAGATCGGGCAGATCGGGGTGAAGGGGGGCGTCTTCGGTCATCATAAAAAAAGGGATTACTTTCTATTTCGGCCTAGCCGAGGAGTTTGCCCTGTAGGTATTCTAGCACGTTTTGATCGTTTAGAAGGGGCGACCCACTCCGTGCAGGGAACGAGGGGTTGAAACTCCTTGTCTTCAGTGTGTTGCGTGAGGCCGCCGCGTTTGGCTCCCTAAATGTAGGGCGGGGATTTTAATCCCCCACGAAAAAGGCATACTGACGGCAAAGCGGCGGCGGGGTTACCAAACCCCGCCCTACGGAGGGACTAAAGACTCTTACTTTCTTCCTATCCGCCATATTTATAAGGAAAATACACCTTCTCATCGGTCCGTTTACTGACGGTGATACCTATCAATTTATTGGACTCATTCAGAGGTCTCAGTCCATAAGAAAAGGGATAATCACCAATCA
>DAOVLG010000227.1 GCA_030631385.1 Candidatus Coatesiibacteriota bacterium
CCCGTGCTCGTGAGCGCCAACGGGGGAATCAACTTCTACGTCGGCAACGGCCCGGGGGCGGACGGCTTCTCCTCGGTGCCGCCGGGTCTGGCCTGGCGCCGGCTCTCGGGAGACTCGGAGCTCGCCGGCGCGGGTGGGTTGGCCGACGGTCCATACTGGTACGCCCGCGGCCTCGACGCTGTACTCCAATCCCCCGGACGCGCCGTGGGACTGTTTTTCAAGAAGGCTCTCGGCTTCTTCAACGCGGCGGACGTGTCCAACAATGTGGACATCGGCTGGGCGCGGGGTCAGAGTCTCTGGCTCCGGCTCAACCCCCTGCGCTGGTGGCTGGTGGCCCCCTTCGGCCTGGCGGGTCTATTCACCGCCCTCGGCCGGAACCGGAAGCGGCTGCTCAGGGACGAGAACCCCGGCTCGAAACGCGGCCTCACCATCCTGACCGCCTTCGCCCTCACCTACTACGCGGGGGTGATCGCCTTCTTCGTCACCAGCCGCTACCGGATGCCCATGGTGCCCGTTCTGGCGCTCCTCGGCGCCGGCTTCGTGGCCTACCTGGGTAAAATAATCACGGCGAAGACGAAGCGGCTAAATTTCCTGCCCTGGGTCGTGCTCCTCGTGTGTCTCGTTTTGACCCTCATCCCCGTCGTCCCCGTCGAGGATGGTTTCTACGGTCATTTCTACGCCGGTCTGGCCCTCGAGAATAGGGGGCTTTTATCCGAGGCCCTCGTCGAGTACAATCGGGCCCTGGAGATCCGTCCCGACGATCCCGAGGCCCACCAACGCCGGGGCGCGGTTCGAGGCCATCAGGGCGATCAAAGGGGGCGGCGGGAGGACCTCGAGCGGGCGGTGGAACTGTCCCCGGATTACGCCGACGCCCTCTACGACCTGGCCGTGCTGATCCAGGGGACGGGATCGCCCGACGGCTCCCTGCCTCTGTTTGAAAGGGCGTTGGAGGTGGAGCCGGACTTCGTTCCCGCGCGGATGGCATACGGGATGGCGCTCCAGGCGAAGGGCGATATTACCGAGGCGGCCGCTCAGTTCGAGAGTGCGGTGGAGCTGCGGCCCCGATTCTCCGCCGCGCACCGTCTTCTAGGTGAAACCTACTCTGCCCTGGGACGCGCCCGGGAGGCGGCGGAGGAGTTCTTTTTAGCCGATTACTTCGGTGGCGAGATCTGGGAGTGAGGAGCCTCCATGCTTGAACCCTGGCAGAAAAAAGCGGTCGTCTGGCGCGCCGTCCGCCGTCCTTCGCGGCTGACGCTGCTGATGATCCTGTTGGGAGCCGCGGTCATCTTCAACCTGGTCCTCGACCGGTTCTGGCTCTCCATCGGCATCCTGTCCATCGGCGTGATCGGCTTCATCGTCTGGTTCGCCGTGGACATCGGCCGCCCGGTTCACATGGTGAGATCCGTTCTGGGTGAACTCTCCGGTTTCAGCGGCCTCTCCCACCGCTTCAAATCCCGCATAAGTACCATCGAACGGGTGTTCGTCAGCTTCTGGGAGAAGACCGACGCCCTGAACGAGGAGTTGATCGAGGGCCCCCGGCGGGAGGCGTTTCGGGCGACGATGGCCCTGGCGGCCCGTCTGCAGGCCGTGGGGCTCGCCGACCGGGTCAACCGCGAGGCCCGGCGCGCCGGGAGGGGGAGCGACCGCGCCGAGGACCTCATCGCCCGGACCCTGGAAGAGGTGGACCGGTTCATCGAGATGCTCAACCAGACGGCCGTTTCCGCCGCCGAGGTCGCGCTCATGGCTCGTGAAGAGGCGCTTACGCGGATGAAGGAGGCCGCCGAGGAGCTGGCCCTCTGGCGGGAGTCGCTTCGGGAGGCCAAGATCGAGCTAAACGAGGCCGGGTTATAGAGTTGGGATCATCACCAGTTTACGAAAACGTCTGAAGTGTGCTTTTGGGGTAGTCGCGGAGGTTGAAGCGGAACGACCTCTTACGGATAAACAGTGGAGATTGCGGTCGGGTCAGCCGTAAGGGGCGACTGCAGGCCCGGTTGCATCGCTGTGGATTCTGGAGTCCGTAAGGATGTCGGCCTCAATCGCCCCACCGGGCGCCATCCGTCTTCCTTTTCGGTCAAGTGCCCCTCGCCGGCGGTGGCACAGTTTTTGCGCAAATGAACCTCGAATAAGTCCGCCGGGTCACCTCCTGCAAAAACCTGTGCCACCGCCTCAGCGGTTTTGGTAACACTGGGTGATAATCCCTTAGCTTTTAAGGAGTTTTGATGGGTGATCGGTGGGCGGCGATCGTGACCGGCGGCGCTCGCGGAATCGGCGCGGCCATTGCCGGAACGCTGGCGGGAGAATTCCCCGTGGCCGTCTGGGACCTGGACGCTTCAGGGGCGGGGCGAACCGCCGGCGAGATAACCGCAGCGGGTGGGGATGCCAAGAGCTGGGGCGTGGACGTGGCCGACTACGACGCCGTCCAGAGCGCAGCGAAAGAGGTGCTGGAAACCTTCGGCGGTATCGAGGTTCTTATCAACAACGCCGGCGTCACCCGGGACAACCTCTTCATGCGCATGAAGCCCGAGGACTGGGACCTCGTCCTGCGGGTCAACCTCACCGGCGCCTACAACTGCTGCAAGGCGGTGGTCCGGCCCATGCAGAAGGCGCGCAAAGGCCGGATCGTCAACGTCTCCAGCGTGGTGGGTCTCACGGGCAACGCGGGGCAGGCGAACTACGCCGCCAGCAAGGCCGGGCTCCTGGGTTTGACCAAAAGCCTGGCCAAGGAGCTGGGCGGGCGCAACATCACCGTCAACGCCGTGGCGCCGGGCTACATCGAGACCGAGATGACCGCCGGACTGCCCGAGGAGGTCGTTAAGACCTTCCTCGGCGCCGTCCCCTTAAACCGGCCCGGAACACCGGAGGACGTGGCCGGCGTCGTCGCCTTCCTCTGCTCACCCGCGGCGTCCTACATCACCGGACAGGTGATCAAGATAGACGGTGGCATGGTCATGTAGGTTGTTTTAGGGATCACAACCTTTATCTGGACCAACTAAACCCCACAAAGAGAGAGGTATTTCCGACCTATTGATGTAGGGCGGGGATTTTATCCCCGCCGAAAAAGGCATAATGATCTCAAAAAGCGGCGGCGGGGTTGGGAAACCCCGCCCTACGAAGGAACTAAAGAACCATACCTCTAATCTAAGTGTGTTCTTGGTCCGAGGCGCCGCTTTCTTAAGCTTTATGGTGAACACACGCTTTGTCCTATCCGCCATATTTATAAGGAAGATACAACTTCTTATCGGTCCGTTTACCGGCGGTGATCCCCCTTGTCTTGTTGCCTTGCACCTTGTGAGATGTAACGTAGGGGCGGGCCACCGCCCCTTTACACACCGAAGGGAAAATCGCCCAGGGACGTATAGGAGGCCCCGCCCGGTCCCAACTCGCTTTGGAATAGCACGATTCCTTCGCAGCGCCAGCCACCGAAGTCGTGCCCGTCGAACCGGTCCAGCAGTTCCCTGAAATCCCGGGGACGCTGCCCCTTCCTCACCCGGGCCAGGGTGGCGTGGGGCGTGAATGCGCGCCTCTCCCTTTCAAAGCCGAAGGGCACCAGGGTGTCCTCAACCCGCCGCGCCAGTCCCCGGAGCTCGGCTGCCCCCGCATTCACCTCGGAGTAGAGAACCCGCGGCGGCCTTTCCGGCCTGCGATCACCATCCCTTCGTGGACGGGTAGGGGGCAACGTGGCCAATCCGACTAGATCAAGCTCGAAGGGAACCGTAGTACAAACCTCGGTAAGGGCGTCAGCCAGCTTCGGAACGAGCTCCTCCCCGACCTCTCCGAGGAACTTCAGCGTCAGGTGGACGTTCCCCGCCGCCACCCAGCGCCAGGCCGAGTCTTCCGAGCTGCGCCGCACCGCACCCAAACTTTCCTGAATATCGGCGGGAATCTCCACGGCGACAAACAGGCGCATTGAAACCTCCTTACGGGTAGGAAGAAAGACTAGCAGCTCCGCCGCCTCCCGTCAAAGGGACCCGAGAGCGCATCTAAGTGATATACTTGTGGAGATCATGGCGGATTACGAGGTCGGAATTTTTGGGGGCGAAAGACCGGAACTGACGGGTCTGGGCGCGTACTACATGACAAAATACCAGGACGCCGCCCGTGAGGCCTACGGTTCCGCCATCGAGCTCGTTGGCGTTTACGCGGGGGGAGAGCTGAGGGCGCTGCTACCCCTTTATTTAAAGGGGAAAAAAGCGGTCCTGCCGCCCCTGGGCCAATACTGGGGCGTTTGGGAGCTCCCGCCCGA
>DAOVLG010000383.1 GCA_030631385.1 Candidatus Coatesiibacteriota bacterium
CAGATGATGCTCAGCCGCGATTGGGAGCACGACTTCCAGCAGTACACCTTTTTACTCGGCACGGCGACCAGCTTCAACTGGCATTTCAGCGCCGGTTGTATCTTCGGCTCCGACGGCCTCTTCTACGGCCCCGACGACCCGCAACCCTTCGTGTTGGGGGTGGTGAACATCAACACCGACCCCTCGGCGCCGATCCACCTGTACAGCGAGACCTGGTACGGCGACCTGGTAGATTACACCACCTTCTCGGTGGGCGACCTCTTGCACCAGGACGCCGGCCTCACCGTCCACCCCTTCCCCGAGCTCAGCCTGGAGGCCGAGCTGGAGTACAACCGGTGGTGGATGCGGGAGAACGAGTTCGTCGGGGACTACGACCTGCTGCTGTGGCGGGGGACCATCTCGTATCTGTTTACCCGGGAGCTCTACCTGCGGCTCTTCGGTCAGGGCGCCAAGGCCGACCCGCCCGAGTACTACTACGAAAACGGGCGCTACGTCTTCCGCGCCCTGCTGGGCTGGGAGTTCCTCCCCGACTCGAACGTCTATCTGGCCTACGAGCAGTGGCGCGACGACTCCGGGGGCGACTTCGCCCTCATCAACCAGGGCGTCTTCCTGAAGGCCGATTATTTCCTCCAGTTCTGATGACCCCTCCGGGCTGACATGATATTATTGCCCGCTAGTGGGCGGCGCTGAACCCGAGCAATGCGAGCAACGTTTTCATCAATTCTGAAAAAAAACGCCTCGCACGTGGAAAGTTGCGTACTCATGGATATAAAGCGACTTCGCGTATCTGTGTCCAGCTTCAAGCTGGCGATTATCTTCGTACTCACCCTGACCGCCGCCGTCTGGGCCGTCCCGGAGCTCACCGCGCTGAGCGTGGACGAGGGGCCCGAATTGGACGGCCTCCTGGACGACCCCTGTTGGGCCGGGGCGGATTGGTTCTCCGGCTTCACCCAGCGGGAGCCGGACTGCGATGAGCCCTCCACCGAGCTGACCCGCTTCGCCGTCTGTTACACGACCGATACCCTCTACCTCGCCTTCGACTGCCTTGACTCGGAGCCGGAGGGGATCATTTCCCACCTGACCCGGCGGGATTCGGGGATCGGCCTGGACGACAACGTGGACCTCTACCTCTCACCCACCGGGGAGGGCCGCCTGCTGTACTACTTCGGCACGAATCCCCACGGCATCAAGGCCGACATCCTCTACACCCACCGGGCCGATTACACGAACATGGAGTGGGACGCCCACTGGGACGTGGCCACGGCGATCACCGATCAGGGCTGGAACGCCGAGTTCGCCATCCCCTTCACCAACTTTTTATTCGAGGAAAGCGCGAGCGGGGATTGGCTCTTCAACGCCGGGAGGGTCATCCGCCGCATCCACGAGGAGACCTACCTCTCCCCGGTGGCCTACAACGCCAACATGTTCTACACCGAGTACGCCGCGAGGCTGAGGGGGATCGAGGGGGTGGAATCGGGTCTGGGGATCGAGATCGTCCCCTACGGCAAGGGCGATTACCGCAACTACCCGGAGCTGTCCGAGGGGGACCGGGACCAGTGGAATCCCATCGGGGGGCTGGTTCTGGACCTCGACATCGGGCGCAACCTGACCCTGGCGGCGACGGCCTTCCCCGATTTCGCCGAGATAGACCTGGACCCGGACCAGTACCAGATCGGCCGCGGCCAGATCTACGTCCCCGAGACCCGGCCATTCTTTTTGGAGAACTCGAACTTCTTCGACACCGCCGGCTTCATGTTCTTCTACCCCCGCCGGATCGGCAAGCGGCTCTTCGACGACGAGGGGATCTACCACGACTCGGACATCGTGGCCGGGGGGCGGCTGACCGGCACCCTTGGGTCGGTGGGCATCGGCTCCTTCTACGCCCACACCGGCGCCGCGCTGAGCGAGCCCGAGTCGGATTGGGGCATCGGGAGGGTCACCGTGGACCTGGGGCGGGGCTCCTACGTCGGGGCCATCGCGACCTCGCGTTTCGCCCGGCAGGTCACCTACACCGAATACGGCTCCGGCGGGGCTACGGTCCTTACAGACCCCGCCTACGACTACGCCTCATACGCCCTGGATTTCGACGCCTACTTCGGCGACGAGGGTCGGTGGAACACCTGGGGGATGTTCGCCGGGACCTACGATTCACGCCTCGGGGAGAACGACCTGGAGCGGCAGTTCGGCGTCCACAGCGGCTTAGCCTTCCGCACCGACCAATTGGATACCTACATCGAATACACCGATAGGGCGGAAAACTTCGACATAAACGAGACCGGCTTCATCGGCTTCACCAACCTGCGCATGTTCGACTGGTACGGACGCTACCGCATCCCCTTCGGCGGCGAGACCTTCCTGCGGAACCTCTGGCTCCAGTCCTGGGTGAATGTCTGGCGGCAGCGGGATTGGGGTCCCG
>DAOVLG010000390.1 GCA_030631385.1 Candidatus Coatesiibacteriota bacterium
CGACATCTATCACTGCACCATCGTGGGCAACGGCTCCGGTCTTCCATACCAGGGCGGCATCAACCTCATGGATTGCGCGGCCACCATAAGCCAAAACAACCTCTTCGACAACTACCCCTACGACCTGGTGAACGACTCGATCTACAACATTGACGCCACCGAGAACTGGTGGGATTCCACCGACGAGATGGAGATCGCCCAGAAGATCTTCGACTACCACGACCGCAGCGTCCTGGGGGAGGTTGACTTCGTCCCCTTCCTCACCGAGCCGGTGGGCGACGGCGGCGGGGTCGCCTGGCAAACCTGGGGCATGATCAAGTCCACCTACGAGAACTATTAAAAACCGCTGCTGCACCGATCAAGGCGGGTCCGCTGGCCCGCCTTTTTGAAAGCTTGACAGCCAAGACACTCCCCAATTACCATACACATGTAATCAGTAAGAATGGAGGACACTTGCGTTCGTGCTGGGTGATCATCTTGTCAGCACTGTCCTTTCTGGCGGTGATCTGCGGCTGTGATGCAGAGGAGCCTGAACCGGAGCCCGCCCTGGTAACGGTCGAGCCGACCCTCGAGTTCAGCACGATGTACCTCCCGCCCGGCTACGTCCTCCTCCAGGAACTTACCGGAGATTACACCGACGGTCTGAGCGCCCTCGCCGAGCTGGATGAGGAGCTCAGCGGGAACGGAATATCCCCGGCCGGGCCTCCCTTCATCCACTACCTCGGGACGGGCGAGGACGGTGGCTTCCGTTTTCAGGCCGGTGTGTCGGTGTCGCCCGACGTCAAACCCTGGGGCGACCTCCTGGCCCAGGGGCTTCCTGAACGGCTCGTCGCCTATCTGGAGACCAGTGGACCCTATTCCGATACCCGGGCCTGGGAGCATGAGGAGCTCGCCGCCTGGGCCACCCGGGCTGGATTCGAGATTACGGGCTCCGCCTGTGATTACTACCTGAACTGGGGCACCGAGGGCCTGCCCGAGAGCCTCATGGCCGAGGTCACCCTGCCCATTAGAGTCCCCGAGGAGCTGGGAGAGTAGTGGATTATCGGTTTAAACGCACGTGTCTGATGCGCCCTTCCGGGCGCTTTTTCTGGGAATGGGTGAAGGATAGGCTGGTTGACTTTGCAACAACCCTCTGCTACCTTCACCGCCGTTAACTCCTGAAAAGGGGAGCCAATGGCCATCCTCGTTGACGAGAATTCCCGTGTCCTGGTCCAGGGCGTCACCGGTCGGACCGGCCGCTTCCACACCGGGCGCATGCTCTCCTACGGCACCCGGATCGTCGCCGGAACTTCACCCGGGAAAGGCGGACAAGAGGTGGGGGGTGTGCCGGTCTACGATACGGTAGCCGAGGCGGTGGAAGCCACCGGCGCCGACGTGAGCGTCCTCTTCCTGCCGGCCCGCTTCGTCCTGGACTCGGCCGTCGAGGCCTGCCGTGCCGGACTGAGACTCGTCGTCGTCGTACCCGAGCACATCCCGGTCCACGACATGCTCCGCCTGCGCGAGGAAAGCCAAAAGGCCGGAACCCGGGTCATCGGGGGCAACACCGCCGGGATAATCTCGCCGGGAAAGTGCAACGTGGGCATCATCCCGCCGTTGGCCTTCGAGCGTGGACGGGTCGGGACCCTCTCACGCTCCGGTTCGATCACCTACTACATCGCCGACACCCTGACCCGGTCGGGCTATGGCGAGAGCACCTGCGTGGGGATGGGCGGCGATCCGGTGCTGGGCTCCACCTACAACGACCTGCTGCCGCTCTTCGACACCGACGACGAGACCGACGCGGTGGTCATCACCGGCGAGATCGGCGGGATCTACGAGGAGTTGGCCGTACCCGCCATCGAGAGTATGACAAAACCGGTGGTGGCCATGATCGGCGGTATCTACGCGCCGCCCGGAAAGCGCATGGGTCATGCCGGGGCCATCGTCGAGGGGCGGATGGGTACCGCTAAAAACAAGCTGGAGGCGCTCGAGGGCGCCGGCGCGCACATCGCCAAAACCTTCGAGGACATCCCCCGCATCCTCGGGGAGTTGGGCCTCGAGCCAGCCAACGAGCCCCACGTCGTCGAGGGCGGCCGCGTCGGCGGCTAGGGAACCGCGAACGGGAGGTAGTCTTGGGAGAGGAATGGGTCACCCAGATCACCAAGGTGGAGCCGAACAGGCTGACCCTGCGCGGCTACACCCTTGATGATCTCATCGGCAACGTTCCCTTCAGCTCGGTCGCCTTCCTGGCCATCATGGATCGGATGCCCGCCGAGGGAGAGGCTAGACTCTTCGACGCCATCCTCACGAGCTCGGTGGACCACGGCGTCACGCCGCCCTCCACTCAGGTGGCCCG
>DAOVLG010000077.1 GCA_030631385.1 Candidatus Coatesiibacteriota bacterium
CAGGATGCAGCCCAGGATGGCCCCCACCGAGTTGGCGGCGTAGATCTCGCCGACCCGTTGGCCCACCCGGCCCACCTGGCGGGCGTAGAGCTTGACCACCACGGGGAACAGCATCCCCAATAAAAAGGTCGGCAGGAGCATGACCACCAGCGTCAACACCAGGGAGCTGGCCACCAGGGACCCCCAGCCGTTCAGCCCGCCGACCATCCCCTGGCTGAAGCGACCCAGCAACCGGGGCCAGTTGAGCGCCAGCCCGGTGGATGCCAGCGCGGTGAGGCCCACGCCGATCTCCCCCCAGACGAAGGCCCGCTCAGGTTTCTTTATACGCTTCACCAGCCAGGAGCCGAAGGCCCCCCCCAGGGCCAGCCCCACCAGGTAGACCGCCAGCATGGCCGAGAAGGTGTAGGTGATGTTGGAGAACCAGAGGATGAGCATCCGGATCCAGACCAGCTCCAGCCCGAGGGCGGCGAAGCCGGAGACGGCGTAGAGTATGAGGACCAGGTGGCCCCGTTTGGTCGGCTCGATCTTCTCTGGGATACGGGGCTTCACCTCCGCCTCCGGCGCCCGGGAGAGGATGAAGGCCCCGCCCGCGGCGAGCAGGTTGATCCCCGCCGCCAACAGGGTCGAGCCCCAGAGCCCGAGGTGCTCGATGAGGACGAATCCCGCCAGGAGCGTACCGGCCACGGCCCCGGCGGTGTTGAGGGCGTAAAGAATACCGACGCGGCGGCTGACCGCCTCCCGGGTGCGGCCGGCGTGACGGGCCAGGGCGGGGAGCGTGGCCCCCATGAGGGTCGTGACGGGCAACAGGACCAGCAGGGCGAGGATCGCCCTCACGGTCAGAAAGATGACCCCGGAGCCGCCGGTGGCGCCGTAGAGCGGCACGTAGATCAGTTGGGCGAGCTTGAGGAGGAGCGGGACCAGGAGTCCGGCCGCCGCTACACCGGCCTGGAGGAGCGCGTAGAAGGCCAGGGGCCGCTTCACCCGGTCGGCCAGACGGCCCAGGAGCCAGCTCCCCAGGGCCAGCCCTCCCATGAAGGCGGCCAGGACCGTGGTCACGGCGTGGCTGGTCACGCCGAAGACGAAGGAGAGCTGGCGGAGCCAGACCACCTCGTACACCAAACCGGCGGCGCCGGATAACAGGAACAGTCCCGCCACCGCCGGCAGTTGGAACCTGTCGAGCTTGGCCGTCAAATAGCGCCGACTCCGTTTCTAATTCACATGGTGTACCCCGTATTATACAAAAATGCAGGGACCGTAACACTTTTATGGACTGGTGTAGAAGTATGCCCCTGAGATGGTTAAGCACGTTTGGGTCGTTTGGAAAGAGCGCCTTCCCCTCTTCACTAAAGACAAGGGGTTTTAACCCCTCGTTTCAACGTAGGGGCGGCCCTCTGCGCCAGTACGCATAACTTACTACATCTATTGCAGATACGGTATTATAACCTGTTCGGGTTAGGTGTTAGGTGATGATATTAATATGTTATGGGATGGTATCATCCAGTCGTGTGTGGTCGGACCCCATTTTCGGCTTGGTCAGGGACCGTCGGTGGCCCGCCGTCCTGCGCCGTGGAGGAGCTGCCGCTGGTCGGCGCCGTCGGTCTCGAGGACGCAGATGACGCTCCTCCAGCTCCCGGCGTCCGTGGAGAAGAAGATGATCTCGGTGCCGTCGGTTGACCACTTCGGGGTGCAGTTGTTGGAACGATCCTCGGTCAGTCGTCTCACCTGGTCGCCGTCGGGGTCCATAAGATAAATCTCCCGGGGCCCGTCCCGCTCGGAGACGAAGGCGATTAAACACCCGTCGGGGGACCAGGCCGGGGTGAGGTCGTCGGCCGGATCACGGGTCAGGCGTCGCGGGTTCCGCCCGTACACGTCTGTTACATATATCTCGAAGTTGCCGTCCCGGTTGGAGGAGTAGGCGATCCACCGGCTGTCCGGGGACCAGGTGGGCGAGGCGTCCTCGGCGTCGTTGTTGGTCAACTGCCAGAGGCCGCCGCCGTCGCTGTTGATGAGGAAAATCTCCGAGTCGCCGTCCCGCTTTGAGGAAAAAGCGATCATGTACCCGTCGGGGGAGACCACCGGCAGGCCGTTGTCGCCGGTGTCGGTGAGCCGGAACAGGGTCCCGTCGTCTTTCAGGAGATATATATCCTGGTTACGGTTGAAGACGATGCGGTCGGAGAAGGTGGTCCGGGTGGATTCTCCGCTCGCACCGGCGAGCGCCGCGCCGAGGAGGAGAATCGTCAAAAAGGTGCGGCAACAAGACGGGGCGCTCATTCTGGACCCCCTGTTTCTCGCGAAAGGTGGCTAAAACGGGGATGGGTCAGGAATACACCCTGTTAATGTGCAAAAACGGGGCCAGGACGGCCCTTAAAAAAAAGGCCGCCGAAGCGGCCTCTGACAAAAAAGCTGATTTAGGGTAAAACGTCTCGAGGCAGGTTAAACCTTCGTCGAATATCGGCTACAGCACTCGGTTTTATCTCATCACCCTCACCGTGACATGTAACGGGTATTGATTTAGGCTGTCCGTTAATATCAGGGTGATAAATAACCCTTTCACTAGTTCCTGATTTAGGAGGAAATTCAAAACGCTTATCGTAGTTCCGTAGCTTTTTCCGAAGCACTCGAAATTTATAAACACCCATGCCTACACCTACGCATGAACATAGTCGCGTCGGCTATCTTCTCGTGGTGCAGGAAATGGAAGTTGAGCAAAACAGTAACCCTCCTCCATCACCTCTTGATGTAGGGAAGGGAATGCCCTTAGGTACTGCTCTAACAGGTTATCAAAAATCTCGAAATACCGCTCCTCTGCCGGATGATAAATAAGCCCCTCCTCGCCCTTAGAGAGGGCAAAGGACACTTGGGCTTTTATCAACCGCGTAAGCTCATCTTCGGCTTCCTCCCGATTACTTCCCCTCCCTCTCAGGTCCATCTCAAGACAGTGGGCTACAAACTCGTCGTCCTCTCTGTAACCCAAGACTTTGAGCTGCAAAACACGCATCTCACTCTTGTGGGAATCCCCCCCGTGGAACGTCCGTTCCATTTTTCACCTCTGGGACTCAAGGTCCTCAACTGCCCGCGTTTTGCGCGGGTACATCGGTGATTGTGTTTTCAGTTTAAGTTGGAAGCACCTACAATATAGCCAGTTTTACACGTGGTGTCAAGTTAACCGCACTGTAGAGATGTGTGCCTATTTGTAACGTGTTGTAGAATTTGCTATTAGCATATCCAACTTTTTAAGCATTTTTTAACGCCCACGAGCCCCACGTGGTCATTTGAAACATCTTGAACGAGGACCAGTAGGCGTTTGATGATACCTCGGCCCCGACCGCGGTTTCCATCTGCGTTTAGAAGACGGGATTGACCAGGATGGCGAACAGGTGGAAGAAGAGCCTGAAGTAGGGGCTCAGGATCCCGGTTACCAGGAGTACGATGATGAGCAGAAATCCGTAGGGGGCGATGCGGGCGGCGTAGTAGCTGGCCTTGGGCGGCAGGAAGTGGATGAGGACCCTCGAGCCGTCCAGCGGCGGGATCGGGAGCAGGTTGAATCCGCCGAGAATGAGGTTGTAGAGGATACCCAGCTTCAAAACGGCGGCGAGAAAGCCGATGGCGCCGAGGTCGAACTGTAAGGTGAAGTGGTTGAAGGTCAGGGGGTCCATCCCGATCAGGTAGGCGATCTGTAGCAGCACGAAGAAGCCGGCGGCGAGGAGGAAGTTGGAGGCCGGTCCCGCGAGCGCCACCGCCAGCATGTCCCGCCGGGGGTCGTGCAGGTTGCGGGCGTCCACCGGCACCGGTTTGGCGGCCCCGATGATGAAGCCGGCGTTGGTCAGGATCAAGACCAGCGGCAGGATGATCGTGCCGATGGGGTCTATGTGGGGCAGAGGGTTGAGGGTGAGCCTGCCGGCCAGCTTGGCGGTGTCGTCTCCCCGTCGGTTGGCCATCCAGGCATGGGCGGCCTCGTGGAAGGTGAGGCTGAACAAAAGGACCGGGACGGCGGCGATGAGGTACTGCCAGGGCATGGGACGAACCTCGGGGTTGACGGATGCGCTTGGTGGTTGCGGCAGCCGGCCCCTACGCCGACTCCTTGTGCTCCAGCTCCTCGCGGGTGAACCAGGCGATAAATGACTCTACGCAGCGCCCGTCCAGGTGGTTCCGCTCCACCTCCTCGCGCAGGATGGAAAATGCGCGCTCGGTGTTCATGGGCTCCTTGTAGTGCCGCTTCTGGGTCAGGGCGTCGAAGATGTCGGCCACGGCGATGATCCGTGCGCCAAAGGGGATCTCCTCCCCGACCAGTGACTCGGGGTAGCCGGAACCGTCGAGCTTTTCGTGGTGGCCGGCGGCGATGGCCGGCACGCCCCGCAGCGGGCGCTCGAACCGGATCTTGTCCAGGAGCTCCCGGGTGAGGGAGGCGTGGGTCTTCATCTCCTCGAACTCGTCGGGGGTGAAACGGCCCGGCTTGCAGAGGATGCGGTCGCGGATGCCGATCTTGCCGAAGTCGTGCAGCAGCGCCGCCACCCGCAGCACCTCCATCTCCTCTGTTGGGAAACCCATCTCCCGGGTGACCCCCAGGGTGTAGCGGGTGACGTTCCTGACGTGGTTGGAGGTGATCTTGTCCCGGGCGTCAATGGCGCCGGAGAGGGTTTCGATGAAGCTGTCGAACATCCTGCGCCGCTGTTCGTAGAGGAGGTTGTTCTCGATGGACACCGCCGCCTGGGCCCCCAGCATGGTGAGGAGCTTCTCGTCGTCGGAGTCGAAGGGGAGGCTGTCCTCCAGGCGTCCCGAGGGCGCTTTCTTGTTGAGCACCTGGAAGATGCCCATCACCTCGCCCTCCTTGTCGAACATGGGCCTGGAGAGTATGGACTTGGTGCGGTAGCCGGTCCGGCGATCTATCTCCTTGTTGAAACGCTCGTCGTCGTAGGCCTCGGGGATGTTGAGCGTCTCCTTGGCGGCGACCACGGCGCCGGCGATCCCCTTGTCCGCCGAGAAGCGGATCTCCTGCTCGCCCTCGGCGACCATGCTCCAGAGCTCGTGGGCGTCGCGGTCGTAGATGAAGACGGTGGAGCGGTCGGCGTCCAGAATCTCGCTGGTGAGCTTGGTGATGATGGTCAACAGCTCGGCGATGGGCATGATGCGGCCTATGGCCTGGGCCGCCTCCAGGATCACCCGCTGTCGGTGCAGGAGCCGGTCGTTCTCCCGGCCCATCAGGGCGTTTGCGACCGCTACGGAGGTGTAGCTGGCGATGACGCGGAGCTGCTCCTCGTCGTCGAAGGTGAAGGGCCCGTCGCGCTTGTTGAGCACCTGGAGAACCCCGAGTACGCGCCCGTCGCGTCCCTTGAGGGGCATGACGAGCATGTTCTTGGTTCGGTAACCGGACCGGCGGTCTATCTCGGGGTTGAAGCGGGGGTCGGCGTAGGCGTCGGTGATGTTGGCGATCTCGCCGGAAAGGGCGACGTGGCCGGCGACACCTACGTCGCGGGGCATGCGGATCTCATTCTCGGCCATGCCCTCGGCCACGATGCTCCACAGCTCGTCCTTCGCTTCGTCTATCAAAAAGACCGAGGTGCGGTCGGCGTCCATCACCTCGGTGGTGACCCGGGCGGCCAGCTTCAACAAAGAGCGCAGGTCACGCTCACTGGAGAGGGCCCGTCCGATCTCCAACAGGTTGCCCTGCCGCTTGAGGATCGCCAGTACCTGCTGGTGGGCCGCCGCGTTGGCCAGGGTGACCCCGCCGTAGGCGATCAGTTGCCCCAGGAGCTGTGAATCGTGGGTGGTGAAGCGTCCCTCGCGCTTGTTCAGGGCGCCGAGAACGCCGATGGTCCTCCCGCGGTGGTCCTTCAGCGGGAAGAATATGGCGTTCCTGACCGACAGGGCCGCCTCGTCAAACAGGGCGCGGTGCCCGGCCTCGGCGCTGCGGCGGGAAAAGTACACCGAGGCGCCGCCCTCGAGCACCTCGGCCAGGAATTCGCTCTGCTCCTTGGTGAGGACATAATTGGCGGCCACCGGGAGGTGGAACCACTCCCGCTCGTAGGCCTCCCGGGTGAACCAGATGCGGGCCAGCTCGGCGTCCACGGCGCCGGCGGCGTGGCGGGAGAACTGGTTCACCAGGTGCGCCAGGTCCTGCTCGCCGGCCAGGTCCCGCGTCGCCTCCAGGAGACTGCGCATCTCGTCCAGGCGCCGGGAGAGATCCTTGGGCGTGTAGGTCATCGTCTACCTCGCACAGCAGACATATACTATTTGAGACCCTCGAATAGATTCAATTATTTCGGAAGTTGTCGCCCAACTCAAGTGTTTATTACCCCTTATCCCAAAGAACGGCGGACTCGCCCTGAATGGTTTCGTTGGTCTCAACCTTGTTGAAGCTTACCCGTCCCTGCGCGTTATCCCCGGTTGCACATGCTCCAATCGTGGTACTTACCGGAGGCGTGATTAGGGGCCTCATTGTGTCGTTGAAGCCGAGACCTTTGAATAAGTACAGTCTCAGGCCCCCAGTCTATTTCACCATTCATGGGGCAAGGGGTTAAAACCCCTTGTCTATCAGGTGGGTGTGGACTTGCAGCCTCGGATGAGTCCAGGTGTAAAAGTCTGCCATAATGGCGTTTTTCATAGGTCACAAGACATATTTTTAGGAAAGGATTATCCGTCAATTTCGGACTGACCGAGGAGTGTTTCCGGCGGGTAGTTTAGCCCATCTGAGTCGTTGCGATGGTTGAATAGGAAAACTTGCCTGGATTGACGAATAGAGATTACAAGACCCCCGTTGTTCCGCTCAGGCGAACTAACACGCCCTGCGCCGGCGGTGGCACAGTTTTTGCGAAAAATGGACATTAGAAAAAATTCGCCATGCCTCCTCGTGCAAAAACCTGTGCCACCGCCTCGGCAATCGCGCCCGGTTCCCCAAATTGGAGTGAGGTCTAGGGCTCGAGTCTCTTAATCGTCCGAGGGAAGGCGATCGCCTCGCGGATGTGGCGGACGCCGCCGAGCCACTGGACGAATCGTTCCAGCCCCAGGCCGAAGCCGCCGTGGGGCACCGTTCCGTACCGGCGCAGGTCGGAGTACCAGCGGAAATCCTCGAGGTCCAGCCCGTGCTCGGCGATCCGCTTCTCCAGGACTTCGGGGTCGTGGGCGCGGATGCTGCCGCCGATGAGCTCGCCGTACCCCCCGCTGGCGATGAGGTCGTCGCACTGCACGTAGCGGTCGTCGTCGGGGTCGGGTTCCATGTAAAAGGCCTTGGCCTTTGCCGGCCAGCGCTCGACGAAGACCGGCACGTCGAAGAGATTTCCCAGGGCCGTCTCGTGTGGCGCGCCGAAGTCCTCCCCCCACTC
>DAOVLG010000349.1 GCA_030631385.1 Candidatus Coatesiibacteriota bacterium
CACTCATCGGCGGCAAACACCGCGCCGACAATCATCAGCACGAAAACCAAGAACATCAGCCTTTTCATCGTAACCTCTCTTCTCCGTTAAGCGGACCTGATGACAAGTGTGCCTGAAATTTAGGGGGCGATTTATCTACTCTAGTGTAACTCTGTAACTCCATTTAAAAAAGAATGCAAGTGCGGTCCTGCGACCGCTCGTTGATTTGCGTGCCGCGTTGGAGTTAGTCTGCGTGCCGCCGCGTTTTTTACCGCGTGATGACCAACCGCCGGGTGAGGGTGCCGGCGTTGGTGCTCAACCGTGCGACGTAGACGCCTGGAGGCAGGTCAGAGGTATCGTAGTTGATTTCGTGTCGTCCCGGGGCGGTTGGGACGCTCACAGAAGACGTTACGAGCCGACCCGAGAGATCGTAGAGCGAGAGATCTACGTTTGTTGTGTCTTCTGGTAGATAGAAACTGAGTGTGACCTGATCCGTCGCCGGGCAGGGGTAGGGGGCGTAAAGAGTCAGTTTGCTAGCGTCCGGTCCCGGCCAGGTGGCTTTAACGGGACCATAGCGGCGGACGGAGCCGTCGGGGAGGGTAGCTTCGAGTGTGTAGAGGTGAGTGATGTTGGGCTCGGCATCGCGGTCCAGGTAGCGGTAGAGGGCGTCACCGGAGAGGTTGACCAGGTGATCGCCGCCGCGCTCCAGGCGCCATGTAGAGCCGATTAGACCGCCCTCCTCGCGCCAGGTAAGGAGGATGCCGTCGTCGGATGTGTAGGCCTTGAGTTGAACTTCATCGATAACCGTGTCATCAATCTGGTGAACGTAAAGGATATCGTGATCGTAGTCTGTTACCCGCTGATCTCCGACTACACGGATATAACCGGAATTACCCACAGCTCCTGTTGGCCCCATATGTCTGTGTCCAATCATAACATCAAGAAGATATTCAGGTTCACCGACTAGATCACCATTGGTGTTGAATTCGAACACTACAATACCTTGGTCACAGTCACAGAAGAGGAAAAGGCGATCGTCGTCAGTTACGAAGAAGTTGCTATATGAAAGGCCTACATCGTCCTCTTCAGTAAAAACGATGCGTGGATCACTAATGATGTTTCCGTTCTTATCGAGGATGACGTGAACTATATTTGTGATGTAGTCCTCAAAATGAATATATGAGACGTGAACTTGATCCAGTGAATCGATACAGATTGTAGGTCGATGGTCGTAGGGCTCGTGAGCCAAGTATGTGAAACCGAGTTGTTGGTAACCGAGATCTATCAACGGTGTTAATGGTGTGCCACTGTTACCGTCTAATTTACGGTATATTACTGTTCTATCTTGCGATTCACAAATACAAAATACTATGTGTACATTTCCGTCAGAATCAACCGCTATCCCTTTATCGCGGTTGTCTAGATCGTAGTCCGGATTATCTATAACAATATTGTCAAAGGATAGTAAAACACCCGAAGGATCGATCTTGGCATGCAGCGGCGATTCCCACTGCTTAGTTTCCCACTCATCACCACCAGTTATGAAAAACCCACAGTAGAGAAGATGGATATTATTATATTTGTCTGTGATAGCATACATATACGGATCATTAGTGGTGTTAGGTTCAATTATCTGTGTCGGGTTCACTATGTAGGAGCCGTCTGCTGTATCTATCTGTGTATAATAGATGTCGTATTTATTATCATCGTACGACTTACGCGAGAATACATGGGCGTGACCAAAAGAATCAACCGTTACCGTTGCTGACCTGTTGTCTAAATCTTCTTGATTGAAAATATAAGTTGGTGGAATAGTGAGCGTACCATCCTCGGTAACCTGAGCGAAACAGATATCGTAGTATTGGTTTCTACAAACACTAGACCAAACCACGAAAAGTTCTTCATTTGGTGTGAACGCTGAAAAGGGACTGGTTTCACTATAATCAGTGTTAATAATGTAACTAGGCTCTGACCAACGAACTGCCCAAAGGATCGTTGACAGACAGATCAGTAGAATGATGATTATCTTCTTCATAGCTTACCATTAATTATACACCAATTTGCGGGAAAAATCAAACCGGCGGGCCGCGACCCGCCGGATGATATTTGCTATCCTGAACGTTCACGCCCTTTCCAAGGACGCCAGGAAGCGCAGGACCAGGCCGCCCAGGGTGGTGAGGGCGTATCCCTCGGTGGAGCGGGTGATGAGGTTGTGCAGTCGGAGCTTGGCCAGCCTTTTCTTCAGGCGGTTCGGGGTTTCGTTCAGCTCGTGGGCGAGCTCGTGTGAGCCGATGCCGATGCGGCTTCCGAGGACCTCGAGGTAGCCCAGGGTCCAGGCGCCGGTGCGCGCCCGGCGGTCTATCTCCTCGAGGCGCTTGGAGACGGCCATGACGAGGCCCATCGTCGGCGGCTTTGGTGGTTTCTGCGGCCCCCCGACGAACTGGAACCGGATGCGGTAGACCTTGGCGTCGTCCAGGTTGCACTCGGGGTTGCGGGTGCGGAAACGCTCGAAGAAATCGAAGAGGGTGTCGGCGCCGGCCGCGCGTGCATCCGAGGCGCTCACCTTGCGGAGTTTGACCGGGGAGATGTCCAGCACCTTGATCATGCCCACGTCGGGTGATTCGTAGATATTACCCCGGGCGACCTTCGGTTCGTTCCACTGCCGGAAGGCGATCGTTATCC
>DAOVLG010000254.1 GCA_030631385.1 Candidatus Coatesiibacteriota bacterium
CTTCGGGTGCTCATGGTGGCGATGGGAATGCCCTACCCCCCAATCGGAGGTGCGCAGAGCAAAGTTTTTCATCTCCTCCGCGAGGTCGCCGAGTACGCTCGAGTAGACCTCCTCCTCTTCCCTTGGGACCAACCGCCGGCTGCCGACATCGAAAAGCTCATCCCCCACGTCAACCGCATCGAGATCGTCGTCTACAAGCCGCGGCCCAGAGTCTTCAAAGCGTTTTTCTACCTGTTCAGCCCGTACCCCCTACCGATATCGGTCAACCTCGAATCACCGGTACACCGAAGGGTGGCCAAAGCCTTAAGGAGGAACTCCTACGATCTGGTTCACGTGGAGGGGAGCTTTCTCGGGCTTTGCCTGATTGGCTTGAAAACGCCACCGCGGCTGATCGTCCCCCACGACGCCTACCATCGGAACTACTCAGAAAACCTAAAGATGGCCCCCTGGCACTCCAAACCCATCCTCGCCTTGGATCTAGCGAAATTTCGCTATTATGAACCACGGTTGTACGGCTATTACGACGCCGTGGGGATGTGCACCGCACTCGACGCCCATGCGGTGAAGAAGTTGAACCCCCGCCTCCATGTGGGAGTAATCGGAAACGGGGTTGAACTGACTAGCAAGATCGGCAATCCCCAGGCCGAACATTACCCCAGCCTCGTATTCAGCGGGGCCTACGACTATCCCCCCAACGAAAGAGCCGCATTAAGACTTTTACGGGACATCGCAAAGCCGCTTCGCCGGCGCTTCGGCGACCTCAAGCTCTTCATCGTCGGCAACCGCCCTACCCGGCGCATGAAGAGGGCCGCCGCAGATAATTCGCTAAACGTCATCACCGGTCGGGTCGAGGTGATGTCGGAATGGATCGCCAAAGGATCGGTATACTGCAGCCCTCTGCGCTACGGAGTCGGCTTTAAGAACAAGGTGCCCGAGGCCTGGGCCATGAAGCGCCCCCTCGTGGCAACTCCCAAAACGATGGAAGGTATCGATTTCATTCCCGGTCGAGACGCCCTGGTCGCCGAAACCGACCACGATCTGATCCGCGCCTGTGCTATGCTTTTAGACAAACCACGCCTCCGAATGAAGATTGGCGAGGCAGGCAGGCGTCGAGTCGAGGAACGGTACAACTGGCCGACGCTGGCCAAAGATCTCTTGGCGTTATACGACTATGTGGCATCCCAACCCATAAACCGACGATGAACCTCTCGCGACCAGGTATGCTGAGTAGACTCACCGGACGTTTCTCCGACTACATCCGCCGTCGTCGCGAGCTCACCGCCTGCGCGTTACTCGTCATCGCCTATCTGATCGAATGCGTAGTTCTACGGTTACCCTACTACTACCTCGCCCTGACCGTTGCCGGTCTGATCCTGTTGTTCATCGTACTCAAGTACCCTTTCGCCGCCTACCTGGGACTCGTTTTTATCATCAATCTCTTCCCGTACGCCTACATCGATTCCAGGACCTTCACCCTCGCCAAGATTGGCGGAGTGTTTCTTCTCGCCCTGACCTTAGCCGTGATGGCGATAAGGACACCCGAGATCAAAGAGCGGATCAAGCGGGCCTTCGACCGGCGGGGCGGAGTAGTTCTGATCCTGATTCTGGCAGGCGCAATCTCCACCGCCCTGAGCCGTGACCCCCGACTTGCCTTTTTCGAGAGGCATCTCCAGTTCTTAATCCTTTTTGCGCTGACACGCATCTATATAAACAGCTCCAAGCGGCTGTGGTGGGTGTTGATGGTCATCCTCCTCGCCAGGGGCCTTGACGGTATTCAAGGGGCATACCAATACGTCACCCTGCCGGTCGGTGTCCGTATCGGCGGCAACTTTACCGACCCGAACGAATATGCCTGTTACAGCCTGGTGGCACTCCCCATCGCCATCTACCTCCTACACCTCAAAAAGGCCCTCTGGTATCGTATAGGTGTTATCACACTTGGTCTTTTCACCTTCGTAGCGCTGGTGGTCTCGTCCTCCCGAGCCGGTTTTATTACGCTTGCAGTCCTTATCTTGCTCATCCTATTCACGTCAACGATCAAACTTCGCAACCGCCTCGTTGCCCTCCTCCTCGTAGTTCTGATCTTCTTCTCCTTCACCCCGATTGAGTACTGGTCACGAATCGAGAGCATCAACGCCCTTTTCGAAGAGGATAAAGAGCTGGAAGTCTCGCTTCGGATTAGAAAACGCCAGTTGTACACCTCCATTAACCTGTTTCTCAAGCATCCAATCCTTGGTGTAGGATACCAACAGTACCGGACCACACCCGAGGAGTTGTTAGGAGGTTACTTTGTTAAACGTGGGCGTCTCGGGGAACACAGCATGTTCCTCCAGATTCTCGTTGAATTTGGCCTGGCCGGATTCATTCCGTTTTTGATCCTGCTCTATCTCGCCTTCCGGGACGGCATCCGCGCGGCGAAACTCGCCAAGTCGGCCGGTGATCGGAAGATGCAACTCCTGGCAACGGCGGTGACCCTATCCTTCGCCTCGCTGGTAATATTCGGAGTCATGCTGGGAACCTACACCAAGTACCTGTATTTGTACATTGCTTTACCGATGGTAGCCTACGACCTAGCGGCCGAGAAGTTGGTTCGTGGAGAGGAAAGACGTGAAGCCCAAAACGAAGAGGCCCCCGACCGATTCCTGGCATGAACGACCGTCGGTCCTCCACGTCATCGGACCCTGGCGGATGGGTGGGGCCGAAAAGCAACTCTCGAACGTGGCCAGCCGGGCCGTAAAGAGGGGATGGCGGGCGGAGATCCTGGTCTTGGGCGACCAGTGGGACGAATCGCTCGTCCGAATCGCCGACCCCTGCCCCGTAGTGACCCTGCCGAACCGCCCCCGTGGTTCCGCCAGACACCGGGCCCTGGCGGAGAAGGTCCGGCGGGAGGATTGGCCGCTATTGGCGGGTCAACTCTTCACCGGTAACCTCTACGCCGTCGCCGCGGCTAAAAGGACCGGCAGAAAGGCGATCGCCTTCGAGGGCGGACTCGAGCCTTGGCGCCGCTGGTACCACTGGGCGGCCTGCCGATGGTACTGGAGGCGAGCCGCGTTGATCGAGGTCAACTCCAGGGCGGTGGGGGAGATGGTCCTCTCCCGCGGAGGCCCGGAGTCCAAGCTCCGGGTTATCTACAACGGGATCGAGGCCGGGCAACCCGTAACCCCCGATGAGCGTAGAGAGGCTAGGGACGGGCTTGGACTCAACCCAGGACCGGTCGTGGTAATGGTAGCCAACCTCAGATACCCGAAGGACCCCCAAACCCTCGTTAGATCGGTCGCCCGCCTGAAGGACACCTACCCGGGGATCAAAACGTTGCTCGTCGGTGACGGTCATCTCCGATCCGCGGTCGAGCGGCTGATAGGTGAGCTGGGCCTGAAAGAAGAGGTTACGCTCCTCGGCAGGATAGACGACGTAAGGCCTCTATTGGCCGCGGCGGATGTCTTCTGCCATTCGAGCCTATCAGAGGGGCTGCCCAACGCGGTGATCGAGGCCCAGGTTGCCGGTGTTCCGTGTGTGGTATCGAAAGCGGGGGGAAGCGTCGAGTTGATCCTCGACGAAGAACGGGGGCTCACCTTTGAGATTGGAGAGGTGAACGGCTGTGCAGCGGCTATCACCAGGCTTCTCGATGACCCCGCTGACGCCAGACGGATGGCCGAGAACTCCAGAATCTGGGCAATCGAAGAGCTCTCCTTTGAACGC
>DAOVLG010000038.1 GCA_030631385.1 Candidatus Coatesiibacteriota bacterium
AACAAACTCTCGTCGCGAGGCCGGGGTCCAGCGCCCTGCGCTGGTTGAAACACCTTGTCTTGGTGTATCGCATGAGGCCGCCGCGTTTGGCTCCGTCAATGTAACGTCGCCCTTCAATGGGCGACCTGGTCATCGGGGCGGGGCGTAGAAGCCCCGCGCTACACCGGACGACCGCGTGATTAAATCGGCAGGCCGATGTAGCGTCGCCCTTCAATGGGCGACCTAGTCAACGGGGCGGGGCGTAGAAGCCCCGCCTTTTTTTGTAGAACGCTCCGTCAATAAAGACCGGCTTTTAGGTCGGTGCGCCCTTGCCACCGGGCCTTTTTGAGCATACTATTAGGGTGACGCGCCTGATTCCGGAGTAGGGATGTACTGTTTCCACTGCGGCTCACGGGTGGACGAGAACGCCGACTTCTGCCACCACTGCGGGCAGCCCATCGCCCAGGTGCAGGTCCAAACCTCGCCCCTGGAGAAGCTCGACGCCGACGGAATCCCCGAGTACATCGGCAAGTACAAGATCAAACGGCGGATCGGCATCGGTGGGATGGGGATCGTCTACGAGGCCTACGACGAGAACCTGCAGCGCGTCGTGGCGATCAAGGTGCTGCCCTCGCGGCTGGCCAAGCGGCCGGGCTACGCCGAGCGATTCCTGGCCGAGGCCCACCGCGCCGCCGAGCTCGAGCACCCGAACATCGTCATGATCCATGACGTGGGCACCGACGGTGGGCGCACCTACTTCGTCATGAACCTCCTCACCGGGAGCAGCCTCGAGCACGAGATCGCCAAAAAGATCTCCATCAAGTACGGACTGCAGTTCGTCATTCAGCTCGTGAGGGCGCTGGGATTCGCCCATTCCAGGGGGGTCGTCCACTGCGACGTGAAGCCGGGGAACGTGATCATCGGCTCCGATGACCACGTCACCCTCCTGGACTTCGGTATCGCCAAGACCGCCGCCGTCCAGGACAATACCGCCGTCGGCACGCCGGAGTACATGAGCCCGGAGCAGTGCCAGGGGCACAGCGTGGATGCCCGCTCGGACATCTACTCCCTCGGCATCCTCATGTACAAGCTCTTCACCAATCGGCTCCCCTTCACCGCCGACAAGAAGATTGCCGTCGCCTTCAAGCAGATCAACGAGCCACCGATCCCACCACGAATGCTCAGCTCTGACATCCCCGAGTGGCTCGAGGCAATCATCCTGAAGTGTCTGGAGAAGAACCCGGAGGACCGCTACCAGACCACCTCGGAGCTGGCGAACGACATAGACGCCGGCCTGAGAAAGATCTACGCCGAGGAAAAGGACGCCCAGCGCCGGGGGAGACCCGCAGAGCTGCCACCATCGGAGAGGTGGCGCTTCCGCAAGCGGAGCATCGCCGGGATCGTCCTGGGGGTGCTAGGTCTGGCGGCATTCGTCTGGGGAACGATCGCCACGATCAACTGGCTCGATCTGCGGCGGGAGGCCGAGGAGGAGGAACGGGAGATACCCGGGTCCGAGTACGCCCTCACCGAGGACGAGGTGATCATAGACATCATCAGCCGCCCGCCGGAGGCAACCGTCTTCATCAACGACCGCCGCTTCGGCACAACCCCCCTGAAGACACGCCTCCAGCGCGGCAGGACCTATACCCTGCGCTTCGAGAAGGAGGAGTACAACGCCCTCGAGACCGAGTTCACCCCCAGCGAGGGCGACATCGTCTCCTTCGAGGTGCAGCTCAACGTCTCGACATACGGCTGGCTGACCCTCACCGGTCCCGAGGGAGCCGACGTGTGGATAGACGACATCTACATCGGAAAGCTGCCCAAGGGCAGGCTCCAGCTCATCTCCGGTGAGCACAAACTGAAGGTGGCCACCAAGAACGGACTGATCAGCCGCGATTTCTACGTGGCCAAGGACAGGGTGGTGACCATCGCCGCGGGGTCCGACAGCACCTCCAAACCACCCACCGAGGTTCGCGAACTCATGGACATCGAGGAGGCCGAGAGCATCCTTTTGGGAACCGACTAGTCAGCACCGTGGTGCGGGTCGGTGCGGCTTCCCTCTCCCTGTGGGAGAGGGTTAGGGTGAGGGCTACCGCAATTAAAAACGCGGCGGGGATGGGAATCCCCGCCCTACGGTCATTGAAAACTGACGTAAGGTGGTCCCTGGAGCTGGCCGCCGCATGTGTATAGAATAAGCGGGACGAGGTGGTCCCGCTTTCCGTATGAATACATGATCGGGTTACGGTGGGTCGTAGCCGTGGCCGCCCCAGGGGTTGCAGCGCAGCACCCGCCAGACGGCCTTGGCCAGCCCCTTCGCGAGGCCGTACTTGCGGAGTGCCAGGACGGCGTACTCGCTGCAGGAGGGCTCGAAGCGGCACATCGGCGGGAAGAGGGGGGAGAGGAAACGCCGGTAAAGCCAGAGCAGGCCGACGAGGGGGGCGATGAGAACCCTCCGCAGGACGGGGACCGGCGCCGAGGGGTCTACGGGCGGTAAGACGCTGGAAATTTTGAGGTTGTCAGCCATCACCGACCGATTATACAATAGGGACGTTAATCGGGTATTCCACTACTGCGTATGAAGCGACGCCTGCAATCCCTTTTTTTCGCGATAACCTTTCTGGCGGCCTGCGAGGGAGGGCCCTCCCAACCCCTGGGCCATTACCAGCCGCTTCACCTCGAGGAGGGGGAGCCGGCCCCGGAGGATGTGGTTGCCGCGCCGTTGGAGGCCCACGCCCGACCGGTGGTATGGGAGATTGAGCCGCTGCCGGCCTACGGTGGGATGAGTGGGTGGATGCTCGTGGGCGTCGAGCGACTTTTGCAGGAACACGCCGGCGAGCTGACCGATCTCTACGCCGCACGGCTGCGGGTCAACCCGGTCTGCTCCGGGGTCATCACCGCGCACCTGACGACCGAATCCGGCGTCCTTCTTTTCATCTCGCTGGAGGACAACACCACCGGGGACGAGGCGCTGGCCACCCAGATGCTTTCCGGGATGCAGGGGTGGGACTGGCCGTCGTCGGGACGCGACGTCTTCCGCATCCGCCTTCACCTGCGCCGCCGAGAGGGAACGGGACGCGGTTTCCTCGGCGCCGGATCGCGGGAGCTGCGGCCCTTGCCCGAGCTGCCGCCGCCCGCCCCGATCGAGGAAGAAAGCGAAGATACAACCGAGGATGGGGAAACCCCGCCGGACCGCATCTCCCTGTCCGAGGAGTCCGACCTGGCGACGCCCTGACGTTATACCAAGGGGAGAAGAATGAACCGAACGCCTGTTCGTTTTCTGCTTACCTTAACCCTCGCCCTTCCCTCCTCGGCCCTGGGAGACGAGTACGAGGTCTACGTGGGCGGGACGGATTGCGGCGTGGACCTCGTCTACCGCGACGGTGGGTTCGTCTGCGGCTACCCCGGCGGAATCCTCTGGGGACTGGATTACATCCACCTGGAGGGCTGCTGTAACGACATCCTCTTCCTCCCGCTCCCCCACGCCGACACCGAGGTCATAAACGCCGCCCACGCCCGGCTGGAGGAGTTCGGCGAGATATTCATCGCCATGGGAGAGATGGAGCTCGAGCCGGTGGAGGACCCGGGGGCGGTCGTTTGGGTGGTCGAGGCCGAGGACGACGTCCCGCCGGAGAGCATCCTGGTCATGACGCAGTACCTGCGGGCCAAGGCGGCCTTCGTCCGGGAGAGCTGGCTAAATTTTGTCGCCGACCGCAGCCTGGCGCTCACCGGCTGGGGGGCCCTTTTCGTGGAGATCGAGGACGGCTCCCTCGGGAACGCCGTCTACCAGCCCTACGGCTACTCCGCCCATACGATGCTCCGGGACTGGGGCGTCATCGCCGACGACGAGGAGTACGCCGACCACCCCGAGGCCAACGGCATCGCCTGTTGGATGACCACCTACGGCATCTCTCCAATCGTCGAGGGGTCATTTACATTGGGCTACGCGGTGAAGTTCGATTAGCCGATGCCGCGGATGTACAAGCTGTTGGGCCTGGATGGCGGGCGGAACCGCTGGACCGGCTGCGTGATCCTCTGCGACCGCAAGGGGGCGGTCCTGCACACCGACGTCCGCCGGACGAAAATAAACCGCTTGATCCTCAGCGACACAATGCAGATACTGTTATAATAGTGAACTTTCACCGGCTCATGTCACACACCGGAGTAGCGATGGCTGTAGTCCACTACCACGAAGGGCGGTTCCCTCCGCCAACACTGGACTGGCCCACACTAATTCCGTTGCTCGGTCCCGCCGCTGCTTCTCTGGCTCGCTACGACGGTATGCTCGCCGCAATTCGCAACCCCGAAATACTGCTTTCACCACTTACCACACAAGAAGCGGTGCTGTCTTCACGGATCGAAGGCACGCAGGCCACCATGGGTGAGGTGCTAGAGTTCGAGGCCGGGCAGAAGGCCGCGTCACCTGAAAGGCGCGACGATATTTATGAAGTGCTGAACTACCGAAAAGCGATGCGCAAGGCGGAGGAGCTGTTGATGGAGTTGCCTCTATCACAGCGCGTCGTCCGTGAAACGCATCGGGTTCTACTTTCCGGTGTGCGCGGGCAGAACAGATCGCCGGGTGAGTACCGTCGGATGCCAAACTGGATTGGTCCGCCGGGATGCAGGATCGAAGAAGCCAACTTCGTACCGATCGGCGCGGACAGGCTGCCGGATGCCATGAGCGCCTGGGAGCGTTATTTACATAGTGAGCTGCCAGATCGGCTTGTACAGCTTGCCATACTGCACGTCGAGTTCGAGGCGCTGCATCCATTTCTCGATGGCAACGGGCGGCTGGGACGGATGTTGGTGCCGCTGTTCCTGTGGCAGATGGGTCTGCTCCGACGACCGATGTTCTACATCAGCGCCTTTTTCGAGGCTCGCCGTGACGTATACTACGAGCGGTTACTCGCCGTCTCACGCGACGACGACTGGACCAGCTGGTGCCGGTTCTTCCTGGAAGCGGTTCGAGGACAGGCTGAGGACAACCTGACCATAGCCACAGCCATTCTCGAACTCTATGACTCTATGTTAAAGCGGGTGGCGGAACTGACCCGCTCGCAGTACGCCGTCCATGCTCTGCAGTGGATTTTCGAGAAGCCGATCTTTAAAAGTTCGGATTTCGTGGCAATGGCAAGGATTCCAGCACCGACAGCACGACGATTTCTCAGCGTTCTTCGTGATAGCGGGGTGCTGACCACCGTCGTTGAGAGCTCAGGACGGCGGCCCTCTGTGTATGCCTTTGGTAAACTCCTCAACATTGTCGAGGGGAGCGACGTATTTTGATGATCAGCGATGCACAGCATCTACACTTGTCGCTCACTTTAGTAGCCATAATGAGCGACAAAGTACTATTCAACCAACGGATGAGCGACAACGTCATTCGATAGAAAAGCGACCTTTACCCTTTGGACGCCGCAGTCATGGCCCACGTCGCCTGGTTTTACTGGAAGCATTAAGCTCGGGCCATCGTTGACGACGACGGGCCGGTGGGTTTCCCCAAGGCGAAGGGGAAGTACCCGGCCATCTGGCTGCCGTAAAACCGTTGCCCTTGCCGCCTGGATAGCCCTGGGCTATAATCCGGGCGATGTTTTTTATAACCTACCCTTAATTACAGAATACAAGCGCTATGCTGGAAAAACTCGAAAAGCTCAAGGAGCGCTACGACGAGCTGACTAAGGAGCTCTCCGACCCGTCGGTCTACGCCGACCACCACCGGGCCGCCCAGCTCGGGCGCGAACAGTCCCACCTACAGCCCATCGTGAAGCTCTACCCCCGCTACGCCGAACTCTGCGCCCGGATCGCCGACGACGAGGAGGTCCTAGCCGCCGGGGACGACCCCGAGCTGGTCGAGCTGGCCGAGATGGAGCTGGACGAGCTGAAGGAGGAGCGGGAGCGCCTGGAGGCTGAGCTGAAGCTGTTGATGCTTCCCAAAGACGAGGCCGAGGAGCGCAAGGCCATCGTGGAGATCCGCGCCGGCACGGGCGGGGACGAGGCCACCCTCTTCGTCGCCGACCTCTTCCGCATGTACTCCCACTACGCCGAGGACCGGGGCTGGAAGATCGAGGTGATGAACTCCAACCCCACCGAGGTGGGCGGCTACCGGGAGATCATCTTCGGGGTCGAGGGGAAGGGGGCCTTCGGGCGGCTCAGGTTCGAGGGCGGCGTTCACCGGGTGCAGCGGGTGCCGGTCACCGAATCGGCGGGGCGCATCCACACCTCGGCGGTCAGCGTCGCGGTGCTGCCCGAGGCCGAGGAGGTCGAGGTGAACCTCAAACCCGAGGACCTGCGGGTGGACGTCTTCCGCTCCTCGGGACCCGGCGGCCAGTCGGTCAACACCACCGACTCCGCTGTGCGCGTCACCCACCTGCCCACCGGGCTCACCGTGAGCTGCCAGGACGAGAAATCCCAGCACAAGAACAAGGCCAAGGCGCTGCGGGTTTTGGCGGCCCGGCTCTACGACCTCCAACGCCGGGAGGCCGACGCCGAACGAGCCGACGAGCGAAAGCAGATGGTCGGCTCAGGCGACCGCTCCGAGCGCATACGCACCTACAATTTTCCCCAGAACCGGCTCACCGACCACCGCGTGGGCCTGACGCTCTACTCGCTGGACAAGGTGATGGCCGGGGAGCTGGAGGAGGTCATCGAGGCGCTCCTGGCCGACGACCGCGAGAGGCGCCTGGCAGAATCGGGGGTGTGAAGCCCATACAGATAAATCAAATCGATTTAACACGAACCAAGGAGTAGTCATGACTGTCTATAAGTATCCGAAATTTCTTCAGCAGTCCAACCATAAAGCATTTGATACTTTAACCTCGCCAGGGGAAGAAACACCTTACTCTGGCATATACCATTGTGAAGGCTGTGGTCTTGAAATAGCCGCAAACGAAGGCAATCCAATGCCACCACAAAATCACCATCAGCACGACCCCAGCCTAGGTCTAATCCGTTGGCGGCTTATTGTCGCCACCGCATAGCGCAGCAGTACATGGCCGGTGGGGCCGGTCTTTTTTTGCGGCGTGGGTTTGGCGTTAGGCTGGTTTACTACAGGATGGCCTGGGGGTTTCTAGCAGGGTTTTTCTTTCTTGCACAGGATGCGGTTGCGCAGGGACTGGATGCGGACGTTGTAAAGGCCGGGGGGGCCGGCCTTTTTATATTGTATGTGGAGGCTTGCAGGTAACGGGCTACGGCAGCGTGTCTATCTCCAAGAACTCCGTCCCCGCGAGGCGGTAGAGTACGCCCGCGCCGTTGAAGGTGTAGATGATCCAGTCGTCGGCCTCGGAATCGTAGAAGGTCGAAAGGTCGTAGGGTCCTGTGCCGGGCACCTGGCCGACCTTAATGAACTCGCCACCCGCAAGGCGGTGGAGTGCGCCCGAGCCGTTGACGGCGTAGACGATCCAGTCGTCGAGCTCAGGATCGTAGAAGGCGGAGAGGTCGTAGGGCCCGCCACCGGGCATCTGGGTTACCTTTCCGAATTCGTTTCCCGCCAGGCGGTAGAGTTGGCCGGAATCGTTCAGGGCGTAGACGATCCAGTCATCGGCCACGAAGTCGTAGAAGGCGGAGAGCTGGGGCGCGGCCAGAACGGCGACGGCCAGGACGCCCAGGATGAGGACGGTCTTTTTCACCGGAACCTCCTTGATTTCAGGGAATGCGTTTGAGAAAATTCAGCTTTTAGTGTAGCACAATCCGTGCCGGTTTGGGCGGGGACACCGGCGCCTCGATTGTGCTATCATTTGCTCAATAAAGAGTTTCCACCCTTCCTCCAGTTGAAGGAGCCGAGGTGAGCGCGCTTCTTTCCAAGGTTGGCAAGAAGGCGGGTCGGAAGGCGCTGGTGACCCTGATCGTGACGGTCATCGCCATCCTGGTCGCCTTCCTGTTGAACCTGACCGGCTACTTCGAGGACTTCGAGCTCTCCACGATGCGGGCCCGCGTGCGCGCCAGGGGAAAAAGCTACCAGGGCGCCGAAACACCGGGCGTCAAGGTACCCGGCATCGCCATCATAGACGTGGACGAGCGCAGCCTGTTGCCTCCAGAGGAGGAGGGACTTGGGCGATTCCCGGACTGGACCCGGGAGTACTACGCGCAGGTGGTGGACCTGCTGGTCCTGGCCGAGCCGGCGGCGATCGTTTTCGACATCCACTTCTTCGAGCCGGTGGGAAACCCGGATTACCCCAGAATCAACCGCGCCTACCTCGAGAGCGCCGGAAGCGTGGAGGAGGTCGCGGGCTGGTTGACCACCCACTCCGAGGACGACGTGCTTACGAGGTCCTTGTCCAGAGCAAAGAACGTGATCCTGGGTCTGTCCGCCGTGGACTTCTCCGCCGTGGAGCAGGCCCGCGACGTCTCGGGCAACCCCTTCGTCAGGCACGCTCTGCGGGTCCCGAAGGAGATAAATCGGAACCTCTACTACTTCGCCGGTTGGTCGCCGCCCATCCCCGCCCTGGCCGACGCCTCGGACATGCTGGGGCACACCATGCTGCACCCCTACGACGAGGTCGTCTGGCGGATGCCGCTGTTGATCTCCGCCGAGGGTCCGCGCAGCGGCGAAACTCTAACCTTCCCCAGCCTGTCGCTGGCCGCGGTGGCGATGGCCAAGGGGGTGCCGCTGAATGAGATTAGTTTCGACCCCGAAGTCGGCGTGCGCCTGGGCGACGTGATGACCATCCCCACCACCCCCCAGGCCGAGCTTTTGGTCAACTACCTCGGCCCTCCCGGGCGCGGCCCCGAGGGAACCTTCAACTTCTACTCCTTCACCGACATACAGTACCTGGCCGTGCGAGACGACATGTCCCCCGAACAGAAGGCGGTGCAGGTCTGGGACAACTTCCACGACCAGGTCGTCATCATCGGCGGCACCGCCGAGGGGCTCTTCGATTTCATCTCCAGTCCCTACTCCAACAAGCATCCCGGGCTGGAGATCCACGCCACCGCCATCACCAACATGCTCGAGGATAACTTCCTCGTGCGCCTGGACCCGGGGCTGTCCCTGGCGGTCTTCGTCGTTCTCACCCTGGGGGTCTGTTTCCTGGTGGCGTACCTGCGCTGGTGGCTGGCGATACCGCTGTCGCTGGTCATCTTCGGCGGCTACATCTTTCTGGCCTTCTGGAGCTTCGGCGCCCACGACCTGTGGCTGGAGATCGTCCGGCCCGGCTCCGGTATGCTCCTCGGGCTGGTGACGATCATCGGCTTCAGCTACGTCACCGAGCAGCGGGCCAGGCGGAAGATCAAGGACACCTTCCAGCACTACGTCTCGCCCGCCGTGGTGGAACAGATGATCGAGAACCCGGACCTGTTGAAACTGGGCGGCGAGAAGCTGGACCTCACCGTTATCTTCACCGACGTCAAGGGCTTCACCCTGATCTCCGAGCGGATGGAGCCAACCGAGCTGGTCCACCTGATGAACGACTACCTGACCCCCATGGCGGACATCATCTTCGGCAACCGGGGTACGGTGGACAAGTTCATCGGAGACGCGGTGATGGGCATCTTCGGCGCACCGGTGCCCATGGAACACCACGCCGACGCCGCCTGCCACACCGCCCTGGAGATGATCGAGAAGCTCGGGGAGCTCAATAAAAAATGGAAGCCCCAGGGGCTGCCGCATATGTCCATGCGGATCGGGATCAACTCGGGGCCGATGGTGGTGGGCAACATGGGTTCCCACACCCGCTTCGACTACACGGTCATGGGGGACAACGTCAATCTGGGCTCACGGCTGGAGCCGTTGAACAAGGTCTTCAACACCGGTGTGATCATCAGCGAGCTCACACGGGAGCGCCTGGTGGACCGCTTCGTCACGCGCAACCTGGGTAACTTCCTGGTAAAGGGAAAGACGAAGCCGGTGGTCTGCTACGAGCTGCTCGGACTGGGAACGCCGGAGAACGAAACCGCAAGACTGCACCACACATTCAACGTAAGGCAAGAAGATACGTGGACCTGGAGGGTTGACGATCTGTCCTCACAGTTCCCGCAGGTCGCGGAGTACAC
>DAOVLG010000127.1 GCA_030631385.1 Candidatus Coatesiibacteriota bacterium
CCTCGCACCCTCCAAGTCGCTGTGCGAAACCTGCCCCCTGAACGAATCCAAGCCGGACGAGATTTCCATCACCGAGTTCAAGCGCGTCGCCCACCATCAACCCGATCCCGAGGAGTGCTACCTGGCCCAGGGCTTCGTCTGCCTGGGTCCGGCGACGCGGGGGGGGTGCGGCGAACGCTGCATCAGGGCCAACATGCCCTGCCGCGGCTGCTTCGGGCCGACCCCCGAGGCCGTGGACCAGGGGACCAAGCTTCTCTCGGCCATCGCCTCCGCCGGCATCGCCGAGACCGAGGAGGATGCGGCGGCGGCCGCGAACGCCATGGTTGATCCCGCCGGAACCCTGTACCGCTTCAGCCTGCCCAGCTCGATCCTCAAGCGAGGGCTGCCAAGGAGTGAGGGACAATAATGAGTAAGAGGATCACCATCAATCCGATCACCCGGCTCGAGGGCCACGGCAAGATCGAGATCTTCCTGAACGACGACGGGGACGTCGAGCGGGCCTTCTTCCAGGTGCCGGAGGTCCGGGGATTCGAGACCTTCTGCATCGGGCGCCCCGCCGAGGAGATGCCCCGCATCACCGAGCGCATCTGCGGCGTCTGCCCCACCGCCCACCACATGGCCTCGACCAAGTGCCTGGACGACCTCTGGGGTGTCGAGCCGACCTCGGCGGCGAAGAAGATACGCAAATTGGTCTACAACGCCTTCACCTTCGAGGACCACAACCTCCACTTTTTCTACCTGGGCGGCCCGGACTTCATCGTCGGCCCCACCGCCCCCGCCGCCGAGCGCAACATACTCGGCGTCATCGCCAAGGTGGGCCTCGAGGTGGCCGGCAAGCTGATCAAGATCCGCCGCGAGACCCGAAACATCATCCAGACCATCGGCGGCAAGGTGATCCACCCCGTATTCGGCCTCCCCGGCGGCGTCTCACGGGGGATCAACGAAGAGGAGCGTCAGGAGTTCCTCGCCGTGGCCAAGGAGGCCGTCGAGTTCGCCCTGTTCGCCCTCGGCGCCTTCGATGACATCGTCCTTGCCAACGAGGGCTACGTGGACCTCATCCTCTCCGAAGGCTACACCCACCGGACCTACTACATGGGCCTGGTGGACGAGAACAACAGGCTGGACTTCTACGAGCACTGGCTGCGCGTGGTGGACCCCGACGGCAACGAGGTCGCCCGCTTCGAGCCGCATGAATATACAGACTACATCGCCGAGCATATCGAGCCTTGGAGCTACGTCACCTTCCCCTACCTCAAAAAAGTCGGTTGGAAGGGCTTCGTGGACGGCCCGGACTCCGGCGTCTTCCGCGTCGCCCCGCTGGCCCGCCTCAACGCCTCCGACGGCATGCAGACGCCCTTGGCCCAGGAGCACTACGAAAAATTCTTCGAGACCCTGGGCGGCAAGCCGGTCCACAACACCCTGGCCTTCCACTGGGCCCGCCTCGTCGAGGCCCTCCAAAACGCCGAGGCGATGGTGACGCTCCTCTCCGACGACGAGATCACCTCCGACGACATCCGCAACATCCCGACCAAAACCCCGGAGGAGGGAATCGGCATCCTCGAGGCCCCGCGCGGGACACTCATCCACCACTACTGGACCGACGACAACGGAATCCTGACCCGGGTCAATCTGATCGTGGCCACCAACCATAACGCGGCCCCCATGGCCATGAGCGTCGAGAAGGCCGCCAAGGCCGTCATCAAGGGCGGCAAGGTGGACGACGGCCTGTTGAATATGGTCGAGATGGCCTTCCGACCCTACGACCCCTGCCACGCCTGCGCCACCCACGCCCTGGGCCACACCCCCCTCATCGCCAACATCTACGGCCCCGACGGCGAGCTGCTCCAGACCGTCCGCCGCGACGGCTAAGGAGGGGGGCCAGCTGGGGGGGGCCAGCCAAGGGGGCAAATTAGGGGGGTTGGTCAAGGACCTGAATGCGTTCCAAATGTAGGGCGGGGATTTTAATCCCCGCCGCTTTATTATCCCCTCGCCCCCCTCTGGGGGGGGAGGGTTAGGGTGAGGGGGGCCGATAAAAGTGGGCGAGGCAAGGGGCGGTTTGAATTTGAACCTGTAGGGGCGGGTCTCTGTGTCCGCCCCTTCTATGATAAAATGACCCCTCTATGGACGAAAAACGCACCATCATCGTCGGCCTGGGCAACACCTTGATGACCGACGACGCCGTGGGCATCCTCGTCGCCCGGGAGCTCCACGCGCGCCTGGCCAATCCCGCCGTCGAACTCCGCGAGGCCGCCGTGGCCGGCATCGAGCTCATGGAGCTCCTCGTAGGCTACGACCGCGCGATCGTTATTGACGCCGTCCAGACCGAGGACGGCAAGATCGGCGACTGGTACCGTCTCGATGAGCCCTTGGAACATAACGGGCCCCTGCCTCAGAGTACCCACCGCTTCGGCGTCTTCGAGGGGCTGGAGCTGGGTAAGCGACTCGGCCTGGACATGCCGGAGGAGATCCGCATCTACGCCATCGAGGTCGCCGACCCCTTCACCTTCGCCGAGGGGCTCTCCCCGGCGCTGGAGGCCGCCCTGGGCGGGATCGTTGAGAATTTAAGTAAAGATTTAGAAAAAAATTGACATGCACAACATATTAAGCTAAACTGTATTTGTAGGGCTTAGGCTTTGCCTAAGCGGATACGTTGGCGGGGGGCAGGATGCCTCCCGCGTTACTTTTTGGAGTGTAGGTTGAAGCGAATTTGCATTTTTGTAGACGGAGAGAACTTCCGCTTTTCAATACTTGACCTTTTTCCAGACTTTAATAAGTGGGAGTATCTTCCGAAAGAGGCAAGGTGGCAGGCGTTTTTTGATTGGTTGTCATACGAAGTAATTAAAGGAGTTATTTCAGAAGTAAATTACGAAAGGTTAAGAACATACTGGTATGTAATTAATGATGTTTACTCTGTACCTTTTTTAACAGATCCTCGTGAAAATGAAGAGGAATTTATACGCGTTGTGAAACGAGAAATTGAAATTGATAATGAAATAGCACAGAAAAAAGAATTATTAAAAACGCCAGATGATAACTTCGTTCATAAAAATGAGTTAGTAATAAAATTTAAAAGGCTATTTAGAGGTTTGGTAGAAGATAGTGCCGGTTATAAGTCGCTAATGTATGAATTTCTTTTTAAGTGGTATTTACAAAATAAAAGAAACCGTCAATACAACAGTAAAAAGTGGAGGAGTATTCAAAATGAAATTGCAAAATCTAATAGAAGTGTGGAATTCCGTAGGGCTGGAGTATTAAAGCATAACATGATCACTAATAAACTCCTCGGTGAAAAGGGAGTTGACGTAAAATTAGCTATTGATTTAATAGAATTAAAAGATATTTATGATGTTGCAGTTATTCTTTCTGGTGATCAGGATTACATACCAGCGGTCAGAAAAATTAAGGATTATGGAAAGTGGGTGGTTAATATAGCCTTTGAGAAACCGGATGGTGGACTTCTACCAGGTGGAGCTGTGAGGTTAAACCAGGTTACGGATTGGAGCTTCGCCGTTCCGTATTCATCACTACGAAGTTACCTATTTGGTGATGCAACGGAATTGGGCGGTTTCGAACCGGTGGACTAAATAAAAAGGAGCCAAATTGGCTCCTTTTAACATAAATGCAACCTACCAGCTCGAGTACTCTAGCTCGTAGATCATCCAGTAGCCCTCGCGGGTGACCAGGTCCACGAAGACGCGCACGTCCGAGGAGCCGAAGAAGGACGACACGCTGCACTTGACGGTGACGCGGGCCTGTTTCGAGTCGTGGTCGTGGAGCTTGGGGGAGCGCCAGTTCTTAAAATTGGCGCTCTGCATCTGATCCCAGTCGGAGTCCCAGGATTTCAACTGCGGCGAGTCCTTGGCGAAGAGGGCCTTCGCCTGGGCCTCGTTCTCCGCCTTGAAGTAGTCCACGAACTGCTGGACGATCACGTCGGGCTCCGGGCCCAGGATGGTGGCCTCCTCGGGCACGTCGAACTCCTCGGGGTCGAATTCCACCTCGCCGCCGCCGCCCGATGACCCCCCGCCCGCGGTGAAGCCGTCCGAGTAGCCCATCTGGTAGCCTTCCCTGAAGCCTTCGTTGTAACCGTCCTCGTAGCTGCCCTCGGGCGGTGAGAAGCCCGGGCCCTGCCCCTCGGCCTCGTCGAAACAGCCGAAGAGAACAAAAAGTGCCACGCCGAGGATAACCAGAGATAGCTTTCTCATACCGCTCTCCCAGGATTAAGGTTGGGCTTGATAGCCTTCCACCGACTCAGTTGATTTTAGTACCCCGTGGGGCGAATGTCCACATCCACCGGGCGGAGCGGTTCAACCTCGGCTCGGTCTTGTTAGTAGGGATTACCCGCCGTGCTGAAGACAAGGGGTTTCAACCAACGCAGCGCGTTGGATCGCTGCTCCGCGAGGTGAGTTTCTTATCGCTCGAAAGCATTTGCCGCGAGCCGCCGCGTAACTAATAGTTCCCGTTGGTCGCTCACACAATACCCTAAAGACAAGGGGTTTTAACCCCTTGTGGATGTAGGGCGGGGCTTCTACGCCCCGCCGCCGATTTAATCACCCGGTCGCCCGCGGAGGGGCGACCCTACATCATGTGGGCTACGCGCTCAGGTTCAACAGGTGCACCGAGCAGGAGATGCAGGGGTCGTAGGCCCGGACGATGATCTCGGCGTGGAAGTGGATCTCCTCGTCGGTAAAATCCGGGTTGGCCTCGACCATGGCCCGGATGTCGGCCTCCATCGAGGCCAGGTTCTGGCAGGTGGGGGTGATGATGTCCACGTCGGTGCAGCGGCCACCGTCGTCGAAGGAGTAGGCGTGGTAGAGGGTTCCACGTGGCGCCTCGATTCCGGCCACCCCCCGGCCCGCCCTGGGCTTGATCTCCGGTGTCGGCTCGGCGGGGGCGTAGCTTTCCAGGATTTTGTTGATGGTCTCGATGGAGTCGCAGATGGAGTCCACCAGCTCGATGAACTGGGCGACGGTGTTGTAGAAGACGTTGTGGACCGGAGTGACGAATCCCAGGCGCCCGGCGACCGTCTTCGCCTCGTCGTGTAACAGGTGGCCGAAGAGGTTGATGCGGGCCAGGGCTCCGACGAGGTATGGCTCGCCCCGGTAGGCGGAGAATTTGGCGTGGCTGTGGGGAACCACGTACTCGTTGGTCGCCTTCTTGTACTCGCATGTGTCCAGAATCGTCCCGTCGCTGACGGCGATGCGGTCCCCCATGTATCCGTATCGGTCCCCGTGCGGTTTCAGGGCGATGAAGGTGTTCTCACCGGTCAGGTATCCGGGGAGCTCCAGGTCCTTGATGATGGGCAGGGTGGCCTTGGCGTTTTCCAGGGTGACCTCGAGCCGGTCGCGCAGATACCTGAAGACGTCCGGCTTCGGGATGAGGCCGAAGCCGCCGAGCTTGGTGTTGCAGGCGTGGATCTCGCGCCCGCCGATCAGGTCCTGGATCTCGTTGCCGCACTTCTTGATGTCCAGGGCGATGCGGGCCGGATCGGGCAGGTCCTCGGCCATCTCGAGGATCGAGCGGTACCGGGGTCGGATGAGGTCGGGCAGCGCCAGGAGGTAGATGTGCAGGGCGTGGGACTCGATGTTGCCGCCCTGGACCAAGAGCCGTCGCAGGAGCCTCACCTGCTCGGAGACCACCACCCCGAAGGCGTCCTCGATGGCCTCCGAGGCCGCCACGTTGTGGACGCCGGAGCAGATGGCGCAGATGCGGCAGGAGATCTCCTGGGTCTCGTTCCACTTGCGCCCCAGCAGCATCGCCTCAAAGAAGCGCGGCGACTCCACTATCTCCAGACGCAGTTGCTTGATCTTGCCCTCCGCCACATCGAGCACAATGTTACCGTGTCCTTCAACGCGGGTGAGATGGTGTACCTCAATCGAGAAGTCTTCCATTCAGCGCACCTGCCTGGCTTCAGAGTTCCTTGCGCGCGTGGCTAACCGCCGCGTGCGGCCTGATCCTCTGCGTAGTTGTTGAATATGGTGAAGTGACGC
>DAOVLG010000429.1 GCA_030631385.1 Candidatus Coatesiibacteriota bacterium
AAGTACCACCCTGACCGCAACAAAGGGGATGCGGAGGCGGAGCGCAAATTCAAGGAAGTGGGGGAGGCTTACTCTGTGCTCTCCGATCCCAAGAAACGCCAGCAGTACGATACGATTCGGCGCTTCGGCGGTTCCTACGATCCCCGCATGGGCGATCGGGCCGGCGCCGGGGGGTTCGGCGGTTTCGGTGGACGGGGTTTCGACCTGGGCGACATCTTCGGCGGAGGGATCGGTGACATCTTCGGGCAGTTCTTCAGCGGCGGTCGGGGTCGCACACGCACGGCGCCGAAGGCCGGCGAGAACATAACCTTGACGATCGGCGTTGATTTCCTCACCGTCGCCAAGGGGGGGAAGGTCAAGATCCACGTTCCCGCTTCGGGGGTCTGCCCCGCTTGTAAGGGTTCGGGTGGTAAGCCGGGGACGAAATACCAGAACTGCTCAGGCTGCGGCGGTACCGGCCATTTAACCAAATCCCAAGGGGGCTTCGCCCTGAGCCAGACCTGTCCGAGGTGCCTCGGGCGGGGGGTGATACCCGATGAGACCTGCCCGGCCTGCTACGGTACCGGTCGCGCCCAGGGGGATACCGCGCTGGCGGTTAAGATACCGGCCGGCATATCCGAGGATCAAAAAATCCGTATTCCTGGTCGCGGAGAACCTGGGATGAACGGTGGCTCCCCGGGCGATCTCTACGTTCGTGTTCGCGCAAACCCCCACCCCCGTTTCCGCCGTGAGGGCAACGACGTGTACACCGAGGAGGATATCTCCCTCGTGACCGCGATTCTGGGTGGTGAGGTGTGTACCCAGACCATCCACGGTGAGGTGTGCGCCAAGGTGCCGCCGGGCACCCAGCCCGGCACGAAGCTGCGTCTTAAGCGAAAGGGCATCCACGCCGAGCGGAGCGGCCGCATCGGCGACCACTACCTCGTCCTGAAGGTTACCATCCCGAAGAAGCTGACCAAGCGGCAGCGTGAGCTGTTGAAGGAATTCGCCGAGGCCGGGGGGTAATCCGCCTTGACACCTCCGGGCGGCTTTGGCAAAATACGTCCGCTTCTCCTCGTCGGGGACGGCGTTTACAGTACTTCCAATCCTCGGTAGCTCAATGGTAGAGCAATCGGCTGTTAACCGATTGGTTGCTGGTTCGAGTCCGGCCCGGGGAGCCACGGGGACCCGTTGTGGGTCCCCTACCTTTACCCCCGCATACCGGTTGGAGCTGGTACAACCTCAAACGGAGGACCTATGAGCCACCTCTTTACCTACGCCGAGGCGCTGGAGATGGCCCTGCGGATCGAACGGGCCGGGGAGGCCTTCTACAACAAGGCCTTGGAACGGGCGGAGGCCCCTGAGGCTCAGGAGCTCTTCCGTTTCCTCCGGGAGCAGGAGCGTGTCCATTTCGCCGTCTTCAACGACATGCTCAAACGGGCCGGCGGCGGTGAGGTGAGGGTTGACGAGGAGACCTCGCGCTTCATGGAGGCCGCCGTCCGCGATCACACCCTGACCACCGCCGAGAAGGCGAGGGAGCTGGCCGTCGGGGCCTCCCTCGATGAGCTGATTGACCTCGCCCTGGGTTTCGAGCGCGAAACGATCCGCTTCTTCGAGAAGGTCAAGGATGTGGCGCGGGGGATCGAACGCCACCGCCTGGAGAGGATAATCGAAGAGGAACGGGGCCACGTAAAGCGGCTGGAGATGTACCGGGAGGGCCTCAGCGTGGATTAGAACGTCGCATGAATTAACGAAGTAAAAGGCGGGGTTTCCCGCCCTTTTTGATTCGTTTATCGGTTACCTGAGAAGATCCCGGAGTTCCAGGGGTATCGCGCAGCTCGGGTCCAGCTCCAGGGCCTCTTCCAAATACTCCCGTGCCTCGTCTTTTCTATCCAGCTTGAGGGCGAGCCTGGCCAGAGCGATGCGGGCGTTCGAGTCCAGCGGAGCGGCATGAGCCCTTTTTAGCCAAAGCTCGTACGCATCAGCGTAATTTTCCAGCTCCTCGTAAACCGTCGCCAACAGACCGGCCGCCGAATCGCTCGACGGTTTGATCGCGGAGGCCCCTTTCGCCCAACGCAACGCTTCGGTTAAG
>DAOVLG010000492.1 GCA_030631385.1 Candidatus Coatesiibacteriota bacterium
GTAATCCGTAAGATAACCTCCGATGGTGTGGCGGTGGCCATGGAGTATATCGCGGTGGAGGGAGCCCCGCCGCGCGGCGGCGTGGTCCTGGTCCACATGCTGGGCCGCACCCGCGCCGACTGGGAACCGCTGATCGGTTATCTGACGGGCAAATGGCTGGCGGTGGTGGCCATAGACCTGCGCGGACACGGCCAGTCGGCCTACGGCGGCCTCGACTTCACCAACTTCGAGACCGAGGAGTGGCTGGGCTGCACCCGCGACATCCGGTCGTCGCTGGATTATCTGGCCGAGAAGGTTGACGGGCCGTACTTCCTGATCGGGGCCAGCATCGGCGCCAACCTGGTCCTGTTGGAGGCCGCCGAGGACGAGCGCGTGGCCGGGGTGGTGATGCTGAGCCCGGGCTCGGATTACCACGGCGTCAAGCCGGCGGAGGGGGTCGAGGGCCTCGGCGAGCGTCCGGCGCTTTTGGTCGCCGCCAAGGACGACGCTTACTCCTACGAGACAGTGGCGGCGCTCGCCGGCGACTTCACCGACGCCGAGACCAAGCTCTACACCGACGGGGGCCACGGCACCCACCTCTTCGCCCCACGGCCCGAGGTACTCACGTTTATCGCCGACTGGCTGGAGACGCATTTAGAGGAATAACGATTGCTCTCGCGCCTGACAGTGCTCTACCGTTGCCCCTCCTGCGGCCGCCCCGGCCACGGTGGTCTCCTCGGTGGCGCCCTGGTCTGCAGGCATTGCGGCGCCGCATACGCCCACTACACCGAGGGCGCCCCCACGTTCATGGTGGTCGGGGGCCTCAACTCCGGTGAGGCCATGCTGGCCGCCCGGAAGCGGATCAAGGACACCGGCTACCGGGGCAGGCTCAAGCTGGAGGCCAACGAGCGATTGCTGGTCCCCTGGCGGATCACCTACGCCGAGCGGCTGGTCAAGGTGAACGGCTCGATCGAAAGGCGGGAGACGACTGAGCTTGAGGCCGCCTTCGACGCCGACGAGCTTCAGTTGACCGGACAGGACCCGCTGCGGGCCCACCTCGCCGAGGGCTCGACGGGGCTCACCGTGGAACCCCTCGACCCGGACGGCCTCGCCACGGCGGACATCCTCTTTCCACCACACCCCGCCGACGGCTCCGGGGACGAGGATGCGGTTCACAGCCTGACCGCCTACATCTACCACCCGTACTGGCGGGTGGTCTTCTCCACCGCGGGCAATAGCGGGGCCGACTGGCCACTGGTGATAGACGGACTCTCGGGTCACGTCGTGGCCGGGGATCTTCCGAAGCGGGAGCGCACCAGCCCCGCTTTCTGGGTCGGCGTGCCCGTCCTGGGGGCCTACGCCGCCGGGATGGTCATCAACCTATTAACCACGGATGGCCTGACAATCTTCGAGTGGATAACCCTGGCCGGCGCGGCGGCCGGGATCGCCGGCCTCTTCGTCCTCCGGGCCCGGGGGGAAACCAAAAAGCCCGACTAGGCGGTGCTGATCATCGTCGGCCTGTTGGCCCTGTTCAAGCGCAGTAGCGCGGGGCTTCTACGCCCCGCCTTAATAAAGGGCGGACCGCAGA
>DAOVLG010000213.1 GCA_030631385.1 Candidatus Coatesiibacteriota bacterium
GGCTGAAATTGAATCCCTCGCCGCTGCCCGGTGGTTCCTCCGGTCGCTGGCTGGACCGCGACGTCGAGGCCGGGGGGTGTTACGAGTACCGGCTGGATGCCCTGCGCGTCGCGGGCGCCGTGGAGGTCGGCCGGACCGAGGCCGAAGTGCCGTCCGGTTACGGGGCGGGGCCGCTCCTCTACGCCGCCTATCCCTGCCCCAGCCACGGTTCCGCCGTGATCGAGTTCGACCTGCCCCGAGGCGGGGAAGCGGTGCTGGAGGTCTACGATCTCTCCGGTAGGCTGGTGTCGAGACCGGTGGACGGCCCCCTGTCCGCCGGGCTACACCGGTGTACGGTGGAGGGGCTCCCCAGCGGCGTCTACCTGTACCGCCTCCGCGCCGGGGGGGAGGAGCTGACGCGCAGGTTGGTCGTGACCAGGTAGAACGCTCGGTAGGCGAGATATATAATGGGTGCGCTTTGACGCACCCTTTTTATCCACGTTGGGGTCGGCTTTGCTTACTTCGGCCACATGGTCTCGGTTCCGATGTTCATCGCCCCTTCGGCGAACCACTCGCCGGTCCACTCGTCGCCCTTCCTCTCGTAATACTGGACGGTGAGGTCCAGCCCGAGCTGGTAAACCGCCGCCTCGCCTCCCGCGGAGGCCGAGAAATGACAATGCTTAGAACGATGAAAAATCCTGTAATTCTTCTCATCGTTCCCCCCGTGGGTGGAACGCGGGTCATCGTCAATGGGGCGAGTTTATAGAACCCACCCCCCGGTGTCCAGCCCCGGCGGGAGAAGAAACCCTTCACCCTAAAAGGAAAATGTAGGGCGGCCCCTCTGCGGGCCGCCGTTTCGCCCCTCTCCCTAACCTTCCCCCAGAGGGGGAACATAAGGAAGCCCTCGCCCTAGCCCTCTCCCACGGGGAGAGGGGAGCGGCAACCTCACCTCCGGCCTGCCTACTTCTTGCCCACCGCGCCCTCGACGGTCTCGGCGAACTCGGGCAGGACCATGCGCAGGGCCTTTCCGGTGTAGCTCCCCTCGTTGCGGGAGATCTCCTCCGGTGAGCCCTGGGCGATGATCCGCCCGCCGTCGTCGCCGCCCTCGGGACCCAGATCAATCACGTAGTCGGCGTTCTTGACCACGTCCAGGTTGTGTTCGATGACGATGGTCATGTTGCCGTTGTCCACGAAGGTCTGCAGCACGCCGAGGAGTTTGAAGATGTCGGCGAAGTGTAGGCCCGTGGTGGGTTCGTCGAGGATGTAGACGGTCTTGCCGGTGGAGCGCTTGGTGAGCTCGCGGGCCAGCTTGACGCGCTGGGCCTCGCCACCGGAGAGGGTGGTCGCCGGCTGGCCGAGCTTGATGTAGTCCAGCCCGACGCTGGAGAGGGTCTCCAGCATCCGGGAGATCTGGGGGATGTTGCGGAAGAGCTCCAGGGCCTCGGATACGTCCATCTCCAGCACGTCGGAGATGTTATAACCCCGGTAGCGGACCGCGAGGGTCTCCTTGTTGTAACGTTTGCCGTGGCATACGTCGCAGGTGACGTAGACGTCGGGGAGGAAGTGCATCTCGATCTTCAACAGCCCGTCACCCTGGCAGGCCTCGCAGCGGCCGCCGCGCACGTTGAAGCTGAAACGGCCCGGCGTGTAGCCCCGGACCTTGGCGGCGGGGAGCTGGGCGAAGAGACGACGGATGTGGTCGAATACCTTGATGTAGGTGGCGGGGTTGGAGCGGGGGGCGCGACCGCTGGGATTTTGATCAATGTCTATGACCTTGTCAATATGCTTGAGCCCGGTGATCCGCTCGTAGGGGCCGCCGTGCATGCGGGTTTGGCGCAGCCCGGTGGCCAGGGCGGGGTAGAGGGTCTCGTTGATGAGGGAGCTCTTGCCCGAGCCGGAGACGCCGGTGATGGCGGTGAAGGTGCCCAGGGGGATCCGCAGGTCAACGTTTCGCAGGTTGTGGTGGGTGCAGCCGTAGAGTTCGAGGAAGTGGCCGTTGCCCGGTCGGCGCTTCTGTGGGACGGGGATTGCGAGATCGCCGGCCAGGTATTTCCCGGTGAGGGAACCCGGTGTTTTTTTGATCTCCTCCGGTGTACCCTGGCCCACGATCCGCCCGCCCATATGCCCGGCGCCGGGGCCGAAGTCAACGATCTGATCCGCCGCCAGCATGGTGGACTCGTCGTGCTCGACCACGATCACCGTGTTGCCCAGGTCGCGCAGGTCGGTGAGGGTTTTCAACAGCTTGACGTTGTCCCGGTGGTGCAGCCCGATGGACGGTTCGTCCAGGATGTAGAGCACCCCCACCAGCCCGCAGCCGATCTGGCTGGCCAACCGGATCCGCTGAGCCTCACCGCCGGAGAGGGATGGCGCCGAGCGGTTGAGTGTCAGGTAGTAGAGCCCCACGTTGACCAGGAACCCCAGGCGGGAGCGGACCTCCTTCAGGAGTTCCTGGGCGATCCTCTGCTCCATCTCGGTCAGGGTGAGCTCGTCGAAGAACCGGACCAGCTCGTTGATAGGCAGCTCGCCGATCTGGTGGATGTTGTACCCGCCGATGGTGACCGCCAGGGCCTCTGGGCGGAGCTTCTTGCCGCCGCAGACCTTGCAGGGCAGGCTGGTGAAGAAACGGCCGTAGAACTGCCGGGCCGCGTCGGATTTCGTCTCCCGGTACAGCCGGTGGAGGTTCTCGATCACCCCGGTATAGGTGTGGGTGCTCGAGCCGGAGCCGTGCTCGTACTCCCAGGTGAACTCGATCTCCTCGTCCTCGGACCCTTCGAGGATGACCCGGTGGATATCCTCCGGGAGCTCGAGCCAGGGGGTGTCCAGGCTGAAGCCGTAGTGGTTCGACAGGCTCTCCAGACGGGAGAGCCGCCAGGCCTTGGCCTCGTCTATCTTGCCCCAGACGGCGACGGTCCCTTCGCGGATGGAGAGGGTGGGATCGGGCACCACCAGGTCCGGGTCCACCTCCAGGGTGGAGCCCAGACCGCCGCAGGACGGGCACATCCCCTGGGGGCTGTTGAAGGAGAACATCTGGGGGCTCAGCTCGGGGAAGGAGATGCCGCAGTCGGCACAGGCGTTGTGCTCACTGAAGATGGCCCGCCCGTCGGCGTCGAAGTGGGGTCCAACGTGCCCCTGATCTTGGTGAGTGCTCTTCTGCTCGGCCAGATGGGCCACCGCCTCGGCCACGGCGCCGGAGAGGCTGTCGGTTTCCTTGACCAACTGGATGGCGATCACACCGTCCGCCAGGCGCAGGGCCGTCTCGATGGAGTCGGCGAGCCGGGCGCGGATCTTCTCGCTGGCGATCAGCCGGTCCACGATCACCTCGACGTCGTGGGGGCGCTTGCGGTCCAGCCCGGAGATGCCGGCCAGCTCCTCCACCCTTCCGTCTATGATCGCCCGGACGAAGCCCTGCTGGCGCAGGCTCTCCAGGAGGTTTTTGAACTCGCCTTTGCGGTTCTTGACCACGGGGGCGTTGACCATGAAGCGGGACCCGGCCGGAAGCTTCATCACATCCTCGACGATCTGCTCGGCGGTCTGGGAGCCAATGGGCCTGCCGCAGTTGGGGCAGTGGGCCTTGCCCAGACGGGCATAGAGAACGCGGAGGTAATCATAGATCTCGGTGATGGTGCCGACGGTGGAGCGGGGGTTGCGGCTGGCGGCCTTCTGCTGGATACTGATCGCCGGCGAGAGGCCGGTGATCTGGTCCACCTTGGGCTTTTCCATCTGTCCCAGGAACTGGCGGGCATAACTGGAGAGGCTCTCGACGTAGCGCCGCTGACCCTCCGCGTAGAGCGTGTCGAAGGCCAGGGAGCTCTTCCCGGAACCGGAGACGCCGGTGAACACCACCAGCCTCCCCCGCGGGATTACGAGGTCTATGTTCTTGAGGTTGTGCTCACAGGCGCCGCGGATTGCAATATCTTCCATCGTTCAAACCGAACCGAGGTTACATGTAACGGGTGTTAATCATTTAATAGTAGACGAAAGGATGGTGGGTGTCAAGCCGGGGAGAAATCTTCCCTTTGGCGGGTTAAACTCCCACGAAAGGGCTGGGGGCCGGCACACTCTACGAGGGGAAAACCGGCCCGGTTCCAGCGCCCTTGACCGTGGAACGGAAGTTGCTATAAACTATGGTTGGAATTGCAGGAAAAGATATGCGCCGATCCGTTCTGTTTTTGGTTCCCCTCCTTCTCATCTCATCGTCCTCGGCCGAGGAGGTCGTCCTTCGCCCGGGCGAGAGCCTGGAGGGTTTGGCCGAGCGCGCCTTGGGCCAGGCCGGCCTCTGGCGTCTGCTTCTGTCGGTCAACGAGGGCCTCGCCGAACGCGGACCCCGTCCGGGCGAGCGTCTGAGGCTTCCCGGGCCGGAGGTGGGGTGGGCGGAACTGGTGGCGGGCAACGGCCACGTGGTCATCGGCCGGGACCACGGAGGCTTCGAGCCGCTCTACCCA
>DAOVLG010000225.1 GCA_030631385.1 Candidatus Coatesiibacteriota bacterium
ATCGGGGAGTTGGCCCTATGCGGGATTGTATCTTCTGCAGAATCGTCGCCGGGGAGATACCCTCGGACGAGGTCTACGAAGACGAGTGCTATTACGCCTTCCGGGACATCAACCCCAAGGCGCCGGTGCATATCCTCGTCATCACCAAGGAACACATCGGCGGGGTGGCTGAGATGGAGGGCCACGAGGAGCTCCTGGGCGGTCTCGTGACCACGGGGGTGAAGCTGGCCGAAGAGCTGGGGATCACCGACGCCGGGTACCGGATGGTGATAAATCAGGGTGCCGACGGGGGACAGAGCGTTCCCCACGTCCACCTCCACGTCCTCGGCGGACGTCCCCTCTCCTGGCCGCCCGGGTAATGGGTGTGCTGCGCGTCATCCTCTCGCCGGCAGGCGATGCCTGGTGGAACATGGCGGTTGACGAGACCCTCCTCGCGGGGGTCATCGCTGGCCGCACCGGTCCCACGCTGCGGCTGTACTCCTGGCGGCCGCCGGGGATCACCCTGGGTTGCTTCCAGCCGCCGGCCATGGTGGACCTGGGCGCCTGCACCCGGCACGGAATCGAGGTCGTCCGGCGCGTTACAGGCGGTGGCGCCGTCTTCCACTACGGCGATGCCACCGGCTGTTTTATCTGCCCCGATGGGATGTTGCCCGGGAACGTCAGGGAGAGCTACCGTCGGCTTTCGGAGGCCCACGCCGCCGCGCTACGCTCGCTGGGTCTGGAGGCCTCCGTGGGTAGCGAGGCTCCGCCGCTCCCACGCGGGCTGCGCCCCGGCTACGATTGCTTCGCCCGCCTCACCGAGTGCGATGTCGCCGTCAACGGGGTGAAGGTTGCCGGGAGTGCCCAGCGCCGGAAGGACGGAGCGGTCCTCCACCACACCAGCGTCGTTTGGGAGCCCCAGCCCTCGGAGATGCTCGCCGAGCTTTTACCCGGCGCCGTCTCCCTCGGCAGCCCCACCGCCGTCCTGACCCTCCTGCCCGGGGCCGACCGACTGGGCTTCGAGGAGAGGCTCGCCGGTGAGGTTGCCCGGGCGCTCGACCTGGAGGCGCGGGTCGGCGAACTGACGGGTGAAGAGGATGAGAACGCCCGCGGGTTGGCGGAGGAGAAGCGCACTGATCGTATCAAGCAAATGTAGGTAAACCAAACACGCCCGATTGCGAGGTTCTTGTGAGATCGTTACCGGTCCTACTTATGGCCACACTGATTTATTTATCCTGCTACGGTGGTACCCAGGATGCGGACCAGGGCTACGTCGTCGCTCGGGTGGGTGACGCCACCCTGACCCGCCGCGAGGCCGGACGGCTGCAGATCGAGGCCAAGCGGGGAAGCCTGGTCTTCCCCAAGGTGGAGGACGTGGTGGAGACCTGGGTCATGGATCAGCTCGTCTATCAGGAGGCCAGGCGCCAGGGGATAGACGAGGAGGAGGAGATCGCCTGGATGCTCGAGCGGCAGGCGATCGCCATCCTGCGCGCCGAGCTCTTGAAACGGGAGGTTACCGACCGGCTGCCACCGGTGACCGAGGCGCAGGCCGTAGAGTTCTACGAGCGTCACCGGGAGGACTTCAGGGCCGCCGAGCCTCTGGTGTGGATCTGGATCATCGAGCGCGACGACGAGGGGAGCGCCCGGCGGATTCTCGAGCGCCTGGAACCCGACGGCTCCAACTTCCGAGCCGAGGCCCAGCTTTGGAGCCTCGGGGTGGCCCAGCCCAGGGGCGGTGATCGGGGTTACCTCGGCCAGTCGAGGCTCAAGCCCGAGCTGTGGGCCGTCTGTCGGGCTATCCCCCTGGAGAGGGTTTCCTCGGTAATTCCATTCTATCAAGGAAATATTTTGCGCTACGCCATCGTCTTCGTCAAGGATCGCATCGGTCCCGGCGAGTATCAGAAACCGGAGGGTGTGGGCTTTGATCTTCTGAATGAGCGGGCGGCCGCCGAGCATTACAGGGAGGCGCTTAAATCGTACATGGACGACCTCCGCGGGCGGACCACCGTGTACATAGACTCCGACGCGATCGCGGAGCTGGACGCCGAGGCCGCGCGGACCGAGGAGGAGATCGAGGATCCGGTGCCCATCCTGGATTAGTTGACAAGACCTGGCCCGGCGGCCACGTCTTTTTATCGCCGGTTTACCGCCTCTCTGATCAGGCGGCCCCTGGACTCGCCGGAGCGGTATCGCCGAAGAATATCCTCGTTGCCCCGGGCCAACGCCGCCTGCCACAGCGCCTGGCGCGGTGATTCACCGGAGAAGGACCCGATGCCGGCCCGGCGCAGCTCACGGGCGAGGAGCTCACGCATCCGGCGAAGCTCACCCTCGTTTAGGAGCGGAACATCCGCCAGGGGCGTGTGGGGCTTGGGGACGAAGGGGGAGGCCGACACCGTCAGCCGTGTTCGCCTCAGCCTTTTTTTTATCTCACTCACTAAATAACCAACGGCCTTCAGGTCGGCGTCGGTCTCACCGGGCAGACCGTACATGAAGTACAACTTCAGATAGCGTGCTCCGGCCCTCTCGACGGCCTTTGCCGCGGCGAGGAGATTCTCATCGCTGAGCCCTTTGCCCAACGAATTGCGAAGCTCCTCCGAGCCCGTCTCGGCGGAGAGGGTCAGTGTCCGCTGACCCAGCTCCACCAGCAGCCCGGCTGTCTCCTCCGTCAGGAGGTCGGCCCGGAGCGAGCTGGCGGTGGCCCGTAAACCTTGTTCCTTCAACCACACCAGCAGTTCACAGAAATCGTCGCCCTCGGCGACGGCGGTGCCGACGAGGCCCACCCGTTCCACGTAAAAGTGTTCCATCTTCTCGCTTATTTGCCCGCGCAGTGCGGCGGGCTCGGACGGACGGAAACCGCCCGCCGCCCAACTAGCCGCGCAGAAGCGGCACCTCCAGGGACAACCGCGACCGAGTTCCACCAGCGCCGTCTCCCCGAAGTGCCCCGCGGGGTGGATCGTCTCGCTGGCCGCGTAGACATCGTCAGTGGAGGTCCAGAGGCGATACTCCCCATGATTACCAAGGGCGCCCACATAGAGGTTGAGTTCTGCGAACAGTGACCAGGCGTCCTCTCTGTTTCGAGGTGGTTGCTGGGCTATTCTCTCAAGCACCAATGGCAGAATCACCTCGGCGTCGCCCTCATACACGGCGTCGAAGAAGGGCGCCAACGGGCGCGGATTCAGGCTGGGGGCGATGCCGCCGGCGATGAGGAGCGGTCCCCGCCGTTCGGTATGGTCACACAGAAGCCCGGCCTCCGCCAGCAGGTCGAGGAGCGCCGGGTAGTCGTTCTCGAAACAGACCGAGGCCAGGACCAGATCGAAGCCTCCCAGAGGTCTTCCCCAGTCCCAGGAGGTAGGTTTATCCTCTGGTCGTGTCAGGGCGTAGAGCCGGTCGGCGGACCAGCCGGGCGCGTCGTCGCAGATGGCCCAAACGCGCTGATGGCCCAGGTTGGCCACGCCGGTGGCGTAGTCGTTGCCCCAAATCACGCAGGCGGTGAGGGGGGTGTCGGGCCGGCTCCAGCGTCCCCGTTCACCACTGCGGAGCTCCAAAATATCGGTATTCATCGAGTCTCCACCTTACCACCGTCAATGGGAACCCGCAAGGCGGCAGAATTATTCTTGAAATGAGGGAATATTTTATGCTAGCATTTGAGTTGATAGGTGAGAAAAAGGATGGATCACGCGTCGGTTTTTATACGCTTTGTTAATCCTCGCCGCTCTTTGTGGTCTCGCCGGGGCCGAGGGGGCGCAGTGGGTCGTTGTTAAGGCCCACAACCACAACCACTTCGCCGAACTAGCCCCACTGGGTCTGGACGTCCTCTCGCACAACACCACCGAGGGGCTGCACGTCCTGGCCACCGAGGATGATCTCGCTGCCCTCGCCGGGCTGGGTTACCGCTGGCGGGTGGTGGACTACGATTTCTCGGTGGTGCGCTTCGGTTCCCTCGGCGGCGACACCTTCTACGGTGGCTACCGCACCATCGCCGAGATGGAGGCCGAGCTGGAGGGGCTGGCCGAGGACCATCCCGACCTTTTTTCTCTCTTCAGTTTGGGACCGAGCTACATGGAACGGGAGATCTGGTGCATGAAGGTCAGCGACAACCCCGCGGTGGACGAGGAGGAGGGCGAGATCTTCATCCACGGAAACACCCACGCCCGGGAGATCATGACCCTCGAGATCCCGATGTACTTCCTCAACCGGATCGCCGAGGACTACTACACCGATCCGAAGCTGGCCTATTTAATCAACACCCACGAGGTGTTCATCGTCCCCTCTTTAAACCCCG
>DAOVLG010000346.1 GCA_030631385.1 Candidatus Coatesiibacteriota bacterium
ACAAGCTCTGCGTCTACCTGATCGTAATCGTGTATCAAAACGTCCTTTGTACCGGCCATTTTTTTCCAGGGCACGCCGGTGTGGGCGGCGCGGAACTCCGGCGACAATCTTTTAGTCGCCTCGCCGATGATCTCCAGCTTGCGGATGACCGCTGAGAGCAACATATCGTTCTCCACGAAAGAATCGTGGTCTACACCGGTGATAAAGGCCCGAATGGAATTCAGGGCCTCGAGTATGTCGTAGAGATAGCTTTTATCTCTCTGAGGCATAGATCACCTTCGCCGTTGAAAAGATTTCCTTCGGGCGGATGGGATTACGGCTACGTTCAAGACCCCGGCGGCTGACCAAGTCTACCTTTCGCCCCAGTAGATGGCTCAACTTATCCTGTAACTCGACGAAGTCGTAAAGTGACCACTGGGCCTGTGGGTCAAAGGTCACCAGGAGGTCCACGTCGCTCTCCGGGGTATTGTCGCCGCGCAGATAAGAACCGAAGAGCGCCAGCTCAACGATCCGCCACCGCCGGCATAGAGCGTCGAGCCGACGTTGATCCACACCTAAGTTATCCACTTACACCTCCTGAACCCCATTCTACCCCAGCCAGGAGCGTTAATCAATGGCGGAGGCTGAGTCTCCGCCTGGTAAGTCTATCCGAAAAGTATGTTTTACCCGGTTACCGGAATAGGAAAGGGATACTCGGGCGCCGGACGATGGGGCATGACGTGGCACGGATCCACGGCGACCCCGCCTTGGAACGGCTCCAGGAGATAGTTGGGAAAAGTGAACGGGGTTAGTTTCTTGATGTCGGAGTGTTTCTCCGCCAGGTCGCAGGTGAAATCGCCGACGAGACCGACATCGAAGGCCACCATCTTCAGCTCCTCCACCTTCGGCAGCCCCCAGGCGAAGAGGTCTCCTTCGAAGGTCACGCTCTGTCCCGGAGCGAGCTGGGCGGGCAGCTTGGCGTCGGTTTTCGTGACGATCGGCTCCCCCTCGGCGCGGAAGATCCAGCAGCGCAGGCCCTTGGCCGTGTCCAGAGAACGCGACTCGACAGAGTGATTCGTCAGGGTCAGCCTAACGGGGTAGGTCCCGTCGAAGGGCAGGGCGAAGGCCGGTTCGGGAAGGATCAGCTCCACGCCGCCCACCGGTCCGGTGCGGTAGGGGTAGGGCAGCGGGTCCGGTTTGGGGAAGTTTTCGAAATCGCCGAACCCCTTCTTCTCCTCCGGGGTGTATTTGGCGTCGGAGTGCCAGCCGGCGCGGATGAGCGGTATTAATCCGAGGTAGTCCGGTCCCTGCTCCTTGGCGATGTTCTCCTGTCCCATCTCGAGCCGTCGCCGGATGTAGGGCCGGTAGAAGGCGAAATCCATCTCCCACCCGTTGAACTCCTTGGAAAGGCCCAGAAGGACGTGAATCATCTCCCGCTGCTCCTCGGTGTGCAGGTGGGGCCAGAGCAGGTACTCGGCTAAAGCGTCGGTGAAGCAGGTGAAGGGCAGCAGGGCGTTCTGGCGCCTCGCCAGGATCAGCTCGTTCTCGAAGGAGTTCTGGTTGAGGGCGTAGACGACGTTTACCGGAAAGGGGTAGTCCCGGGTTATCTCCAGGGCGTTGAGGGCCCAGGTGATCATGTCGGGCTGTTTGTGGGTAATCTCGATCTTGAAGGAGCTCCAGTTCGCGTCCCAGGTGGCCGCCTGGCCCAAATGTTCCTGGTGCCCCTCGGCCAGGCTGCGGCGGTTGAACTCGGGGATTGTTTTACACTCCTCGGCCAGGGCGAAGAGCGCCTCGTAGGCCTTCTTCTGGTTCGGAAGCTGGCCCGAATCCTTGACCGAGGTGTTATACACCATCCGGTGCGGCTTGATCACGACGTCCAGGTCGGTGATGAGCTGGGTTTTCAGGTCCACCGGCTCGAGTTCCTCAGACATCTTCTCCATCTCGGCGATCTTATGGTCCATGCCGGCCAGTTGGACCTCGGAGAGCTTGGCCATCGCGTTTGCGTACCTCTCCATCAGCCCCTCGGACTGCATCTTCTCCTGGAACTTGATGCTGTCCATGCCGGGCTCGTTGCCGATCTCCTCCATGCGGGCGATGACCTCGCGAATAGGTTTGAGGAGGCTCTTGTCTGAAATCATGGACGACTGGGCGTCCACGCCCATCTTCATCCCCTCGATCATCTGCTTGACGGCGGCGTCCATCTAATACCTCCCCCCGAGACACTCGGCGTTGATCTTCTCAAATATCTCCACCAGCCGTTTAACCTGCGCATCGGTGAAGGTGAGCCGGTTCCTTATCCAGGGTATGTTTAACAGATCGGGGAAACGTTTGCCGGGGTTGCGTTCCGCGAGTTCCTTCAGATCGGCCTCGAGCTTGGTTTGGTGGCTCTCGGAGAGCTTTGAGCTCGGTTCGGCGGCGCTGACGTAAAACGTGCTCTCCACGATCTCGTCCACCAGGGTCTTGGTGCGGCTGACCCTCTCCAGGAGCTTGGACTCCTCATCGCCCCACAGAGTCGCAATCGAATCTATCTCGTTGTAATCACTTGCACTGGAGATCGCATCGGCGCGTTTTTTCCAGTGGTCGGCCAGCGCTTTGACCTCAATCCCCTCATAGACTTTCGCCTGGTAGCGGGCGCCGTCCACCGCCATGGCCCGGGTGAGGCGGAAGGACAGCCCGCCCTCCATGAACTGCCGGTTCATCTCGAGAAGGTCCGGGGTCCGTTTGACCAT
>DAOVLG010000050.1 GCA_030631385.1 Candidatus Coatesiibacteriota bacterium
CCGGATTGGGTCATGCGAATGCACGAATTGAACCTGCTCCGGGTCTACCTCGGCGTGGAGTATGCGAACCCGTAGGTTTCCACCTTGCGACTGGACAAATTCCTGAAGGTATCGAGGCTCATCAAACGCCGTCCGGTGGCCAAGCAGGCCGCCGACGCCGGTCGGATCAAGGTGAACGGCAGGGCGGCGGGCGCCGGCAAGCAGGTGAAGGTCGGGGACGAGCTCGAGATCAGGCTCGGTACCCGCACCCTCGTGGTGCGGATCGACAGGATCGTGGAAAACGTGCGAAAGGAGGGGGCCGGGGCCCTCTACACCGTCCTTTCGCAAGATGATAACCGGAGTGATCTCCTCTCTTTCTGATCAAGGGCCACCGGAAGGAGGAAGATGCGCCGTACACCGATGCTCTTTATCTCCCTCTGTCTCCTCGTTGCCCTGGCCGGGTGCGCCTCCGAAGGGGGTGACCCGACCGAGGCCGTACCGAAAGAGGTCTTCTTGGTGGTCTACGTTCCCTCCATCGCCGGGGTGTGGGACGGTGTTGATCATCTGATCGCCGAGCTGCGACAGGTGGAGCCCAGGATGGCCGAGGAGGCCGTTCGCAAGATTGAAGGTCTCGTCTTGGAGATGTTCGGGACCGAAGAACCGCCCGTGGAGTCACTCCAGGAGCTTTGGGATGAGGGCGTTGATGTGTACAAGCCCTTCATCATCGCCGTGGGCGGCTTCCCGGTGCCCCAGCCCATCATCTTGGTGTCACTTCACACCCCGTCCTCTTTCAGCGACTTCTACTACGAAAGCATCGGGGAGGAGGAGCCGGAGCCCATCGAAACCTACTCGGACGTGGACGTCAGGCTCAGCCGGGGCTTCTACAGCGCCCAGACCGACGGCCTCTTCATCGCGAGCGAGTCATTCCCGCTCATGAAGAGCTGCATTGACACCCTGGGAGATCCCGAGAAGCGGTTCTTCGAGGGTGATCCCATCCGCCCCCTGTTGGCGAACTACTCCGATTACACGGCGGCTCTGTTCGTGGATCTCTGCTCCGTTAAGGGCTTGGTGGCCCTGGCGATGACCCAAGCGCCGGAAGTTCCCGGGTTCGTCAGGGACCAGATGACCAAGGTGGAATCTGTCGGGCTGGGGCTCAGGATACAGCCCGAAGGGATTCGTCTCACCGCCAGCGCCTTCGGGGACTTCGCAGAAGTTGGGAAGATGGAAAGGTCGCTGCCCGTTCCGCGGGACTGCCTGGCCTTCTTCGGGGGGGATAAGGAAGAGATCACTCTTAAGGAGAAGACCGAGCTTGCCGGGCTGCTCGTAGGGGCGCTCTCCATGCACCCGGATGCAGCGGAGTTTATCGAGGCCGTCGGCGAGGAGAACCTGATCAGTCTCATCCTGAGCATCGGCCAAAGATCCTTCCTCTTCGTCCATGACGCCGGATGGATGCCGGGCATCACCTTCGGTTTGGAGCTCGCCGATCCCGAGCTATTCAAGCTCATCTACGACGAGAAGCTCCGGCCGCTCCTGGAATCGGCCATCACCGAGGAGTTGAGTGTCGCCCTCCTGGAGCGCCGAGTTGTGGACGACGTTGAGATGGACGTGCTGACCCTGGGTGGACCGCTGATTCTGCCGGTGACACCGGCGTTAGCCTTCTACGACGACTACCTCATCCTCACCACCGATGCGAAGATGGTAGGCCAGATCCGGGACGTGGATCTGGGAAGGGCTCAGGGGGTTTACACCAACTCCGACTACCTCCTGGTTGAGAAACAGTTGTCCGGCTATCACGTGGGCGGCTTCGTCAGCGCGGATGAGCTGGTCAAGCTTCTGGCCATGACGCCGGGTCTGGAGCTGCCGGAGGCGGTTGGGCTTCTGGGCGGTTACTTTCAGCTGGTCTCGGTGGGCGGAGGTTTGAAGGACGGTCTCGCCGAGGGGGTCCTCTTGGTTTCCACCCGCACCTACTCCCCGGACTCGACGATTCCCCAGAGCGAGATTTCCACCGGACTCCCCTGGTGGTTGTGGCTCGCGGGAGGCCTGGGCGCCCTTCTCATCGTGATCCTGCTCGTCGTTCGCCTCGGCAGTCCACGGCGTGAGGTGTAGTTTAGCCGGGGATGTGCGTGTGTAAGACCTGCTTTTTAGAATCAAATGCCGCTGTGAGGCGGCGTTTTTTGCAATTGCTCCAAATATCCTCGCTTCATGCTAAAATCCATTCGCGGAAGTAATCCAGAAACCACGGACCGATGCGGATTGCCCTTCTCTCCAGCGCCGCCGATATCCACACCGCCCGCTGGGTAGAGTTCTTCGCCGGCCGCGGTCATGAGCTGCATCCGATCAATCTCCAGATGAATGTGCCATTCACACCAAATTCACCTCCACCCTCTCGTCGAAACGGCGGTATACGCCTGCCTGTTCTCAGTTTTACTTATAAATACAGATGCGCATCCTGTTTCTAAGTTCCGCCGACAGCATCCACACGGCACGCTGGCTCCGTGCCTTTACCGCTTTTGGGGCCGAGTGCCGCCTGATCAGCATACCCCGAGGCCCCCGGCTCGTTCATGGGCAGATCAATCTGCGCGCCGACCGCCGTTTGCACCTCGTTGATAGCTTGAAGGCCCTCGGTCCCGTCCGCCGATACCTGCGCCGGGAGTCACCGGATATCGTATCGGCACATTATCTAACCAGCTACGGCTTGATCGCCGCATTGATTGATTATCGGCCGTGGACACTCACCTGTTGGGGGCCGGAGGTTCCCCTGATCACTGAGCGTAGTTTGATGGACCGCGTCCGAGCGAGGTTTGTCGTGCACCGGGCGGATCATGTGACCGCAGCCGGCGCCGCTATGATTCCCTACCTGTTTCGCTACGGTGCCCGACCCGAGAAACTGAGCCTGTGGCCAAAGGCCGTCAACCCCGATGATTTTCCCCCGGGCAGACCCCTGGAGGAGCGCGAACCCCTCATCGTCCACACCCGAACTCTGGATGCCTTTTACCGCGTTGATGTGTTGATTCGGGCTTTCGCAATGGTGAGAGAGCGAATTCCGACCGTGCGCCTGGAGCTCTTCGGGGAGGGAGATGCCGAGGAAGAGCTCAAAGGTCTCGCGGAGGAGCTCGGCATCGCAGAGGTAGTACGCTTCCGGGGGGCGCAGCCGCCGGATGTGGTTGGGAAAGCCTTGGGCCGAGCGGCGCTCTATGTGGCGGCTGTACCTGTGGATGCCTATGCCTTTTCCCTTTTAGAGGCCTTGGCCTGTGGCGCTTACCCGGTAGTACCGGATAACTCCTCGAATCGAGAGGTGCTTCAGGGCTCGCGCGCTGCACTCTATCCGGCGGGCAACGTCGCCGTCCTCGCTGATATTTTTTTCCAGGCTCTTGCCGACCAGAAAGAGAGGGGCCTGGCGCTGATGGAAAACCGGCGACTCCTCGAGGTACGGGGTGAGCTGGGCACGGGCCTGGAGGGAATTGCGCGGGTCTACGAGAATCTGGTTGCTGCCGGTGCGGTGAGGTGGAGGTGAAACGTCTCCTCATCATCGCCTACTACTATCCGCCGCTGGGGATGGGCGGTGTGAAAGAGCCGCTGCCCTACGTGAAATACATGGGGAAATACGGCTGGCGGCCCGAGGTGCTCACCGTCAAGCCGACCCTCTACTACGCCCACGACTTTGAGCTGGAGCGCGATTTCGCCCGGAAAGCACCTATTCACCGGGCGGGTTCGTTGGATCCGGCGCGGCTTTTATGGCTCCTGGGTGTCCGGCGTGCTAGATTCGGTGGGGGCGGTTTCCGTCATGGCGGCGTTCTATCACGTATCCAGCACGCTTTTCTCAAACCGGACCCGAAGGTTCTTTCGATCCCGTTCTTCTACCGTCTGGGCAGACGCTTGGGAACCCTCGGTCGCTATGACGCCCTCCTGGTTATTACCCCGCCCTTCAGCCATCTGCGGCTGGCCGACCGTCTGGCCCGGAGCCTGCACGTGCCCTGGGTGGCCTACCTGGCCGACCGCTGGGTGGGCGGTTGGGTGGCCAAGACCACGGGATTTTCTGCCCGGCCGGTCGCGCTTCGCGGTGAACGAAGAGCCATGAAAAGAGCACGGGCCGTTCTGTGCGCCTCACCCATCGAAACCGAGGACCTGCGAAGGCGGTATCCCGGCGCGGCGGGGAAGGTACTCTGGGCGCCGCTCAGCTATGACCCGGAACCAGACATCGTCCTCGGTCCCGCCCGGCGCGATCCCAAGCGCTTCCTGGTTTCCATGATCGGCACACACCGGGACGATGAGGGGCTCCCGGCGGTCTGTCGCGCCCTGGCCCGGATAGCTGGGGAAAACCCCTCTCGCGAGATCGTCCTCCGTCACGTTGGTACAAGCGTCGGGAAACCCTTTTTAGAGGTTGCCGGTGAGAACGGAGCCGGAGGATTCACTTCGGCCTTGGGGCAGGTTCCCTACCGTGAGAGCCTGCGCCAGCAGCGGTTGGCCGACGTTCTCCTCCTCACCGTCGCCGATGACAACCCCCACGGGCTGCCCGGGCGCACCTCGGATTACGTCGGCGCCGACCGGCCGATCCTCCTCGTTTCCGGTAACCTGGCCGCTCGACGAACGCTGGAGCGTTTTGAACTGGGTGTGGCGTTCGACAACCACGCTGAGGAGGGTATCCACCGTGCGTTGAAGGATGCCCTTGCGGGGAGGGGCCCGTTGAGCCGGCCGATCCCCGGGGAAGCCAGGCGCTTCTTCGCGGCGCCGACCAGGGCGGGGCAGCTCGCCGAGGTTCTGGCCTTCTGGGGTGATCACCGTGCTCGCTGAACACCGGGTGCTCATGGTCAGTTATTTTTTCCCTCCGCTTGGAGGTGGCGGGAGCCTGCGCGCCCTCAAGCTGGCGAAGTATCTACCCGCCGCCGGTTGGGAGCCCGAGGTGCTCAGCGCTGACGATCCCCGTTATCACCTCCGTGACGAGGGCGCCCTGGGGGAGGTGGACTGTCCGGTGCACCGGACCCCGGCCAGGCGTTACCCCAGCCTGGCCCGGCCGCTGGGCCTGGTTTCGGAGGGGAGAGAAGGGTCCCGGTCGCTCCCCAGCGGTATGACTCGGGGTGGGGGGTGGCGTGGTCGGTTGCGGAGTTTCCTCTCCCGTCTCGGGGACCTGCCCGACCAGCAGGTGCGTTGGTCGCGTGTCGCGCGGTCCCGCGCCCTGAAACTGGCCCGACAGGGACGCTACTCCGTCGTCTGGACGACCTCTCCGCCGGTCAGCGCCCATATGGTCGGCCTGACACTCAAGCGGGAGCTGGGCTTGACCTGGGTGGCCGATCTGCGCGATTCATGGACCGTGGGCCCCTTCTTCAACCCGGTTACCCGTTTCCACCGTTTCTTGCAGCGCCGGTTGGAAGAAGACGTGGTTGAAACGGCGGACGCCCTGGTCTGTGCAACGCCTCGGATGGGCGAGCTCTACCGCCGCGTCTATCCCGAGTTCGCCGACAGGGTGACGGTGATCACGAACGGCTACGATGAGGAGGACTTCACCGGCCTGGATGGTTTGACCCCGCACCGGGGGATCGTCATCGGTCACGCCGGGACCTTCTACGGGGCGCGTCGGCCAGACGCCTTCCTCGCCGCCCTCGAGACCGTCGCCGATGAGCGACCGGAGATGGGTTTACGTTTCATCGAAATGGGGACCTCGGGCCTGGAGGCTGAAGACGCACTCGACCGCTTTGCCCGTAGCAGGCCCGATCTCATCTCACGCCTGGGGAATCTGACCCACGGTCGGACCTTGGAGGAGTTGGCCCGCTGCCGTCTGCTGCTCCTGGTTATCGGAAACCAAAGGGGCGCACAGACCGTACTCACCGGGAAGCTCTTCGAGTATCTCCGCCTGGGTAAACCGATTTTGGCCTGTTGCCCGCCCGGCGACGCCGCCGATCTGACCCGCTCCCTGTCCGCCGGCCGGGTTGCCGACCCCGATGACCCAAGGGAGATAGAAAGGGCCCTCCTCCACCTCATTGAAGAGCCAACCGACCCGCCTTCCCGGAAAAGTATCGAGGTTTACGAGCGGTCAAAACTGGCCGGGGAGATGGCCGCGCTCTTTGAGAGGCTGCGGGGTTTTAAAAAAATAGGCTAGGCGCTATACTCCTAGCAGTAGATGTGTCATTCACCATTTGATGAACGAGGGATTTTTAGGTGGGCTGAAGGCAAGGGGTTTAAACCCCTTGTTATGCCGCAATGTAGCGTCGCCCTTCCACGGGCGACCGGGCGGGGCGCAGAGGCCCCGCGCTACTGATTCCATTTGCGCATGAGTAAATACCCCGTATTAGGTTCAATTTTGGCCTTGAGTCTTCTCATTGGCTTATGCTGCACACAGGAGCGGCCGGTGGATTTCGTCGGTGTGGAGGGGGAGCCCGATCAGGAGATCGAGACCTTCACCCTCCGCCAGAGCGTGGACGGTGAGCTCACCTGGGAGCTGGTGGCCGAGCTGGCTTTCGTCTGGGACGACACCCACCAGGCCGTGGCAGCTCGTCCCACGGTGAATTTCTACGAGAACGGTGAGCACAGGGCCGTCCTGACCGCCGGCGAGGGCACGATCAACCTCCTGACCAACGACATGGAGACCCGGGAGGGGGTTGTCGTGGTATCCGACGACGGGGCCACCCTGAAAACCGAGGTGCTCGGTTGGGATAACCGCCGGCAGCGCCTCTTCACAAATCTGGTCGTGACCTATGAAACCGGCGGCACCGTTCTCACCGGCTCCGGTTTCGAGTCCGACTCCGATCTCACCGATTGGAAGATCCGCCATCCCCGGGGGACGGTCTCGCCCGAAGAGCTGGGCGGCGAGGTTTTTTAAAAATGTAGGGTCGCCCCTCTGCGGGCGACCGCGTAATTAAATCGGTGGGGCGTAGAAGCCCCACCCTAAAGCTCCTGTCGGCGTCGGGAGAGCCGGTGATGGGCGATTCGCCGGTGCGCAACGGCTCCCGTCCGATTGCTGTGTCCTCTGTCAGTACCACATTGACGACGGCGGCCACATGCGTAACTGCGTACCGATCGTCTACGACGAACGGACGCGCGTGAGCGGCGGCTGGCTTCGAGGTTTACAGGTTCCACGCCTGTTCCCCGACGCCGGATTGGACGCCCGACGGCCTCTGGTTCGGTATAGACACGCCGGGGTCGGTCTTCGGGGTGGACCTCTCCCCCGCGGGTGAGTACGTGGTCAGCGCCGGCAAGGGGGTGCACGCCAATCGCATGGGCTCCGGCGGCGACGTGTTCGCCTGCGCACATTGATGCCGAGTCCGACCTCGAGGTATCCCTCTTCGAAGTCGAGGAGGGGGTCCTGCTCCGCTGGTCCGCCGAAGGCGCCGTTGGAGTGGAGATGTTCCGAGACGGCTTCACCCTCGCGCAGGACATGCTCAAATCCCGGGGCATCTATTACGATTCGGGGTTGGAAGCGGGGGGTGCGTACAGCTATGTGCTGCACGCCTACGGTGAAGAGGGTGGATACGTTGAGGTCGAATCGTCCGAGGTGGAGATCACCTCTGACGTGGACGGGTTCGGAGGCTCAGGGAATCCTACCCGAATCCCGCTTTCTGCGGGGTTACCTTCGACTACAACCTGCCCTCCGACTGCCCCGTTGAACTAACGGTGTACGACCTCTCGGGACGCCGGGTGGCCAAGCTTGTCAACAATGAGCAATCCGCAGGTCGGCATGAGATTGTCTGGAGCTGCGAACGGGCGGCTTCGGGCGTTTAGAAGTGCAGGGCGATGGCTGGAGCCAAAAGCATCCTAGAGACTTTTGTAATCGCCCGTTAACCATACCGGCCGGGGGTAGAAAAGAGGCGGACGCCATCGCCGCCCGCCCGTGACAACGCCGGTGAGGATAATGCGCTCCCTTGTGTTAGACTCACCGCGAAAGCCGAACCGATGGTCATGGTTTCCGAATTCAACCCGCTCGATCCGGCCACGGCGGCCTCCGTCGGCGACCTCCGCCTGCGGGCGCGTCTGGTGGTGGAGGGCCTCCTGGCCGGTCTGCACCGTTCCCCCCTGCGCGGGGTGGCCCAGGAGTTCGTCGAACACCGCCCCTACCGGCCCGGTGACGAGCCCCGGCTGGTGGACTGGCGGGTCTGGGCCAAGACCGACCGGCTCTACGTCAAGAACTACGAGCAGGAGACCGATCTGCGCTGCTGGTTGGTGGTGGACACCTCGGCCTCGATGGGCTACGCGGGTGAGCGTTCGGGTGGTGTGGCGAAGCTGGGCTACACGGTGAGCCTGGCGGCCGCCCTGTCTTACATCGTGGTCCGCCAGGGGGACAACCTGGCGTTGGCCGGCTTTGGTGAGGGAATCGAGCCCTACCTGCCCCCGCGGAGAGGACCGCTGCAGTTGTCGGTCGTCCTCACCGCCCTTGGCAACCTCAGGGCGGACGGCTTGACCGACTTCGCCGTCCTGGCCCGGGAGCTCGCCGCGAGGTCCACGCGCCGCGGCCTCTTCGTCGTCATCTCGGACCTCTGGGGTGATCCCGAGGTTCTCGGCACGTCGCTTGCGGCCCTGGCGGCCAGAAAGCACGAACTCATCTGCCTGCACGTGTTGGATCGGGATGAGGTTGAGCCCGACTTCCGGGGTGCTCTTCTGTTGGAGGATGCGGAGGATATGAGCCGCCTGCCGGTGGACGGCGAGGCGCTCGCCCTCCGCTACCGCCGGCGCGCCAGGGAGCATTTCACCGAGCTTTCCGCCCGTCTCCGCTCGGCGGGCGTTGATTACCTCCGCCTGATCACCGATGAGCCCTTCACCGGTCCGCTCCGCCGCTTTCTCTACCGGAGGGCACGCTTGATCGCCGCGGTGAAACGCCGAACCGTTAGGCGGTAGCCTTGCTGCACCTCTCCACCCCCTGGATGCTCCTCG
>DAOVLG010000522.1 GCA_030631385.1 Candidatus Coatesiibacteriota bacterium
GACCCCGAGGGGAGCTACCTGCGCGAGGGGGTGTCGAGCGGATTGTCCTTTCGTTTCGGCTGGGGGCCGGAGCTTTCCCTCACCGGATCGGGGCTGTGGCTGACCGGGGAGGCCGAACGGCGCGAGGTGACCAAGCCGGGGATGGGCCCGCCGCGGGGGTGGTGGCGCAGGCTCTGGGAGCTGGGCACCGGCGTGGACTGGCCGGAGCCGGTTGGGTTCGCCTACACCTATCGGCACCAGGAGGGTCGGGCGTCGGTCGAGCCGCCGGCGACGCTCGAACCGGGCGACCAGGTTTCCTCCGAGGTGGCGGTGACCGCCGAGGTGCACGACGGTCGGTTCTCCCCCGATTTCGGCTGGATCCGGCCACGGGTGTCGGTGTTCACCGAGGATCGTACCGGCTCGCCGGACTACGCCCGGCGTCAGCTCGGTGGCGGCTTTTCCCTCCTGCCCTCGCCCGAGTTAATGCTGGATTACGACCTGGGCTGGGGCCGTGAGCTCGGTCTCGCCGACGAGGGCAGGCCCGAGCTGGCCGGATGGCTGGATCACCTGGGAAAATTGGTGTGGCGGGGGACCGACTGGCGGCTCTTGCTGCGCTACCGGCACGAGGACGCCTTCGATCACCGGGAGGGGGCGCTGGACCCGGGTTCGAGCGACGCCGGGTTGGTGGAGGCGGGTCTGGCGCCCTGGTCCGGGGCGTTGAGGGTGGACGCGACCTACGAGCTGGCCCGTAGCTGGAGCTACCCCCTGATCGAGCAGTTCGTCTACGCCGCCGACGGGCGGGGCAGCTACCGCCGCGAGCCCGACCCGGACGATCCCGACGGTTGGATCTACATCTTCGACCCCGGCGATCCCGAGGCCTACTACGACCGGGAGCTCCTGCCCGCCGGCGAACCGGTGCGGGCGATCAGCGTCTCCGGGGGAATCTCCGTGGGACTGGCGCCCTGGCGGGCCATCGAAGAGGATTGGGCCAGGCTGTTCGAGCTGGAGCTCGAGGTCCGGGCCGCGGACGAGGGGGTGGGTGGAGGCACGTTTAATCGAGCCGTATTTTCTGATCTTTTGGGCTCCGGGACGCTCAACGGCTCGGTTTCGGCGCGGGTGCGCCTGACCCTCTTCCCCACCGCGTCGGGGGGCAGGCTGAAGGCGGCCTACTCCTGGCGCGAGGGCCGCGACCGGCGGATCATACCCCGCGACGAGCGCTTCGGCTCCCGGGAGCTGAACCTCTCGGGGCAGCTCAATCCGTTGAACTGGCTGCGGCTCTGGGGCGGGGGGAGTATCGGCCGCGACTGGCGGCGGGGCTCGGTGGCC
>DAOVLG010000280.1 GCA_030631385.1 Candidatus Coatesiibacteriota bacterium
AAGAAGGAGGGAGAGGAGGATGGCCGGGAAGGAGCTCACCGCAGCTCCGCGAGGCGGTTCTCGGCCTCCTGCCGGTAGCTCTGGGGGTAATCGCCGCGGATGAGTAGCACGTACTGCCGGCGGGCGGCTACGGGCTGGCGGCGGCGCTCATAGACCTGCCCCCTGCGCAGAAGCGAGCGCGCCGCGTAGGAGGGGTAGCGGTCGGCATGGTCGTCAATGACCCGCTGGAAAGTCGTAAGCGCGTCATCGAGTTGGCCAACGCCGAAGTAACACTCACCCAGCCAGAAAGCGGCCTGCACCGCTATCTCGGGGTTCGTACTCCCAACGGCCAACCGGTAGTACTCGATGGCCTGGGCCTCGCGGCCGTCCATCTGCTCGACGAAGGGGTGGAGAAGGTAAGGCTGGTTCCGGTAGCCGTCATCGAGGGCCAGGAGTCTGTCCAGGGCGTCGCGGGCCGAGGAGAGGCGGCGGATCTCCTTGTAACAGGAGGCCAACTCGTACAGGGCCGAAGCGTAATTCGAGCTTCCGGGGTAGCCGCCGATGACACTCGAGTAATGGGTGATGGCCCGGTCGTAATCGCCGAGCTCCCGGGCGAGCTGGGCGATCTCGAAGTGGAGGCCGGCGCGGACCGATGGGGAGGAACCGGCGGCGAGGGTCTCAAGCAGGAGGGCGAGGGCCTCCTCCCGCGCGCCAATCTTGCGGTAGCAACAGGCCAGTTCCCGGGTGGCCCCGGCCACCTCGGGGGAGTCGGGATACTCGACGAGGATCCGGTTGTAGAGACCGATCGCACCCTCGAGGTCCCCCGTATCCCGCCGCTGCCGGGCCAGCATGAGCGTCAGCTCCGGGGCCAGGTAGCTCTGGGGCCGGACCGCCAGGTACGACTCCGTCGCCGCGGCCACGTCCGGGTAACGCCCCCTCCGCCAGGCGGAGAGCTCCACGCCGTAGGCCGCGTCGTCCACAACCTCGGTGATCCGGCTCTCGGCGGTCAGGCCGCAGTAGTGGAGGAAGGCCCGGTCGTAGTCGCCGAGTCCGTAGTGACAGTCGGCGATCTGCAGACGGGCGTAATCGTAGTAACCCGAGTCTGGGTAACCGTGGAGGAGACGCTCGAACTCGGGGAGGGCCTCGGTGTAACGCTCGGTTTCGAAACAGGCGTTGGCCACCAGGTAGAGGGCGTCGTCGGCCAGCTCATCGGCGGGGTAGAGCCGGACGAGCTCGGCGTAATCCCGCTGTCCCAGGTGGTGCTCACCCAAGCGGACGTGGGCCTGCGCCCTTCCGTAAAACGCCGGCGGGGCAAGATCGCTTTCCGGGAAACGCTCCAGAAACTCGCTGAACCCCCCCACCGCCTCGATCTGGTTTCCCGAACGGAAATCAATCCGGGCCAGCTCCAACAGGGCGTTGTCGGCCAGCTCACCGGCACCGTTGGCGACCTCGCCTAGGAGGTTGGAGGCCTCCGCGGCGCGTCCCTGACGCAACACCGCCATCCCGTGCCAGTAACGGGCCGGTACGCCGAGCGCCGTCCCAGCCAGGCCGGTGAAGAAGTCCTCGGCGGCGTGGTAGTCACGTAGATGGTAGCGGCAGAGACCGGCCTTGAAGCGAGCGGTGTGAGACTCACTCCCACCCTCAGCGGCAAGCTCGGCGAAGACATCGGCGCCCACCGGATAATCACCGCCCGCGTAGGCCGCCTCGGCCAGAAGCCACCGGGCCGCCTCACCCCAACGTTCATCATCGGAGAGACCCGCGGCGACCGCCTCCGCCGTGGCGTACTCACCGGCCCGGTAGGAGGCATAACCCAGGTAGTAGCGCGCGACGGCGTCCCTTTCGGGCCCGAAATCCTCACGGCCCAAGGCGTCGCGCAGGTTGTCGGCGGCCTCGGCATACTCCCCCAGAGCGCAGAGGATCAGACCCCGCTCGTAGAGGACCTCGGCCTCCAGCCCGTGGGGAGAGTCGGTAAGGGAGCGGTTGTAGGCCGAAACCGCACCGGGATAATCCTCGAGGGCGACCAGGGTGCGCCCCCGCCAGTAGCGGATACGGCCCCGCCAGGACGAATCGTCGCAGAGCTCCCCGGCCCGGGCGAGGCTCTCCGCCGCGCCGGCGCGGTCGTCAAGCTGAAGCTGAACCTGGGCCATGGCGAAGTACAGCCTCCAGGATACCGAGGGGTGCCCCTGTTCGATCTCCCGGTAGGCCCGGAGCGCCGCCCGGTAATCGCCCAGGGCGTAGAGGCTGTCGCCCAGGTAATACAGGGAGAGCCGGCGGGTCTTGGGGTCGGTGGTGACGCGGGAGGCGGCCCTGAAACTGGCCGCGGCCCGCCCGTGACGGTCCGTAACGCGGTAACACTGCCCCACCGAAAACAGGGACCGTTCCAAACGGCGATGGGTCGGGTCGTTGAGGATAAGAAGCTCGAGGTGGTGGGTGGCCTGAAGGGGGGAATCCTGGGCCAGCTCCGCCGAACCGAGGAGGAAGAGGGCCTCGGAGTCGGCGCTCAGAAGCGCGTCCGGGGTGGCCAGGAGCTCGGTGACCCCGAAGAGCCCCAGATCGTAGAAATCCTCCGCCGTCTCGGCGCGAACGGGCGCCGTGGAGCCGAGAACAGCCCACACGCAAACGACCCACCCGAGCGACGCGGAGAGCTTCATGTAACCTCTGAAAATGAGCGGAACACTCAACCCATCAACTTGCATTAATTATAACACTTTCCCCTTGGGCTTCCCAGAAGACCTTAAGTAGCATTGGGGATGCAAGTAATTACCCCTTGCCCCCCGGGAGCCGCCGTGTTAGGATAACGCGGTTTTTGCCTTCAAAGCGCTCCTTAGGGATTAGGGGCGTTGCAGTTGCTAACGACCGAGCTCAACCACCCGGTCATCGAGGTAACCCATGTCCACGATCGTAGTCGTCGGCGCCCAGTGGGGCGATGAAGGTAAGGGGAAGGTGGTGGACTGCCTCTCGGCCCGGGCGGACATGGTGGTCCGTTTCAACGGCGGGGCCAACGCCGGCCACACCATCGTCGTCGCCGACGAGGAGTACGTGCTGCACCTCATACCCTCGGGAGCCGTGCGCGAGGGAGCCGCCTGTGTGATCGGCAACGGCTGCGTTATTGATGCCGAGCTGCTCCTGAGCGAGTTCGACGACCTGGCCCGGCGCGGGATTGACCTCACCGACCGGCTCTTCGTTTCGGGCTTCGCCCACCTGGTGTTGCCCCACCACAAGGCGGCTGACGGCGCCCTCGAGGACGACACCTCCTCGCCCATCGGCACCACCCGCCGCGGCATCGGGCCCGCCTACTGCGACAAGCACGCCCGCTACGGCGTCCGGGTCGAGGACCTCCTGGACCCGGGGGACCTCAGATCAAAGCTCGAGGCGGCCTATGGCT
>DAOVLG010000441.1 GCA_030631385.1 Candidatus Coatesiibacteriota bacterium
CTCGCCGCCGAGCATCCCAATCGGAGCCCTCGACACCACGCAGACGCCTCCGAGGGGGACGTAGCCCTGGTTCAGTAGGAGCAGGACCATTTCCTCCAGCGTCCTGATCTTGTAGGCCTCAAGTACGATGTATGGCTTCTTCTCCTCGCTCATCTCCTCCTCCTCACGAACTTGGCCGATGTGTAATGCCCGTCGCAGAGCCGGTTGACCGCGACGGTCGTATTCTTCGAATGGCCCGACCTGGGGAGCCCCAGATTGCTCCGGGGGACCTGGATAAACCGGGTTCTCCCGAGCTCGCCCCACCGCCCGCGCCCCTTTCCCTTCCCCGAAAATCCCACTTCCTCCTCACAGCCGGGATAGTCGCACTGTTTCAGAATCGTTCCCTGCATCACTCCTCCATTTCGATGCCACCCCCTTTTCCGACTCTCCTGGGGGAGGCAGCCGTTTCAATTCTTTCCCCGGTTATTCTCCCTCAGTCCTCCGAGGCCGTCTTGGAGTCGGATCGGCGCGAGAACCTGGCAAAGAACGCAAGGATGATGAAGGAGTTTTCCCGGGTGCTTTTCAACGCCAACCGTTCGGGATTTCCGACGCGCTTCCTGAAGGCGCGGGTGCTCCGACCGGGGGTGGCATACCAGGTTCGGTCGTGCGGTCCTCGATTGGCGACGGCGTAAGCCTCCCCCTGTTTCGCCCCTACTCTTCTTGAATTGACGGGAGAAAAAGAGCCCGTGGCGCAGCCGGGGTGGGCATGGAAGAGGTGCGGGGTCCGAGGCCCCGATCCCGATGCGGGCGAAAAAAAACCGTTGCGGTGGACATCGTCTGGAGAGAACCAGAGGAGATCCGCAACGGTCTGGAAATTCGTCCGCAATTTTTCTCTCCATGACAATGTCCACCCACAGCATACGCCAACGGGCCTCGAAGTAAAGCATTTCTCGGCTAAATCAGGGAAAATCCCAGGGCGAAAAGCAAGAAAATCAGGCCCCCCAGGATGAAAGGCAACGCCATGATGAGGGCGCAGACGCCCACTCGAAACCGGATTCTCTGAAGCTCGCGCAGGATCTTTTCATCCATCGGACTTTTTCTCCTTGTCCTCGATCAGTTCCCTGATCTTGATGTTCGCGGCCTTGAGCAATATAGTCAGGTCGTCCCGCTTGTGCTTGTACCGCTCCCGCTCGGACGCCGCTTTCCCGAGGGCCTTGATTGTCTTGTGCCGTTCCGTCTCGGATCTCCTTTTCGCCTGCCGGATCTCGTCCTCCCGCTCGAGCGCGGCCTCGGCGGTTTCCCGGGCGGCCTCGAGCTCGGCGATGGCCTGGGCCCGGGACTCCTCGAGCTGCGCCAGCTTCTCCCGGGTCAGCTCGATCGCGTCCCTCGCGCCGGCCAGGGCCTCGTCCCGATTCTTCACCTTCTCCACCTCCACGGCGAGTTCCCGTGTCAGCCTCGCCACCTCCTTTTCCGGTTTGTCCTCCTGCATCCGCTTCTCCTTTCTGTCCTCATTCTCTTGTCGGAGAGTTAGATTTCGATATTTTCTGCCGCCTTCTTAAGGGTCGTGATTTCGTGTTCCTCTTTCTCCACGGCTTCATCCCAGAGATTCCCGTCGCGCAATTTCTCAACCTCATCAGTGATTAGATCCACGAGATATCGTGGTTCGAGGGCGTCCAACTCCCACGCCTCGTCTCCGAACCTCTCGACGTACCCGGTCCCTCTTGGGTCCGTCGCCTTTGCAGGATCCGGCGGTGGATTCAGCTCTTCAATCTGGGCCATGGTCAAAGCGATTCGTCGGACCTCTACGTCTGATTGAAACAGATTCAGCCGTTCCTGGTTGTCCCTGGTCATGTCCACGCCGCTTGGGTCGTGGTCCCCAAGATGCAGAACAAACGTGTCGTACCCGAACTCCTCGTAAGCGATCATCCGCTGAGCGGCTCTCCACATCGCGCTCTGACTTAGGTACCCGCGGCAACACATGAAGTCCACGTCGAGAGGAGTCACCGCCCTTTC
>DAOVLG010000267.1 GCA_030631385.1 Candidatus Coatesiibacteriota bacterium
ACAAGAGCTTCTCCGCCGCCGGTAAGACCTTCAGGGAGGGCGACTGGATCTCCCTCGACGGCTCCACCGGCGAGGTGCTCGAGGGCGAGGTGGCCACCCGGGAGCCGGAGCTAACCGGCGACTTCGGCGAGTTCATGGGCTGGGCCGACGAGATCCGCACCCTGGGCGTCCGCACAAACGCCGACACACCCCACGACTCGCAGGTTGCGGTGGGTTTCGGTGCCGAGGGGATCGGCCTGACCCGCACCGAGCATATGTTCTTCGACCCGGAGCGCATCCTGGCCATGCAGGAGATGATTCTGGCCGATGACGAACTGGGGCGGCAGACGGCCCTGGACAAGCTACTCCCCTACCAGCGCGAGGACTTCATCGGTATCTTCACCGCCATGGACGGCCTGCCGGTCACCATCCGCACCCTGGACCCTCCCCTGCACGAGTTCCTACCCCACACCGCCAAAGACCAGAGAGGACTTGCCGAGGCCACCGGCGTACCGATGGAAAAGATCAAGGCCCGGGTGGAGCAGCTCAACGAGTCCAACCCCATGCTCGGTCACCGCGGCTGCCGCCTTGGCATCGCCTACCCCGAAATTACGGCCATGCAGGCCCGAGCCATCTTCGAGGCCGCCTGCGAGTGCAAGAAGCGCGGCGTTGACGCACGTCCCGAGGTGATGATCCCCCTGATCAGCTCCATGGAGGAGCTGGCCGATCAGAAGGCGGTCGTCGTCGAGACGGCGGAGAATGTCTTCGCCGAACAGGGGATCCGGGTGGAATACCTGGTGGGTACGATGATCGAGCTGCCCCGGGCGGCGCTCACCGCGGAGAAGGTCGCCGAGGAGGCCGACTTCTTCTCCTTCGGCACCAACGATCTCACCCAGACGACCTTCGGCCTGTCCAGGGATGACGCCGGGAAATTCCTGCCGCTCTACGTCGAGAAGAGCATCCTCCCCGAGGACCCCTTCCAGGTGCTCGATCAGGACGGCGTGGGACTACTGGTGGAGTGGGCGACCAAGAGAGGCCGCCAGACCAAACCCGACCTCAAGGTCGGCATCTGCGGCGAACACGGCGGCGAACCGAGGAGCGTCAAGTTCTGCCACCGTACGGGGCTAGACTACGTCTCCTGCAGCCCCTACCGGGTCCCCATCGCCCGGCTGGCCGCGGCCCAGGCCGTAATTGAGGAAAATCGTGGACAAAGTTAGCCGCGTCAATGTATAAAATAAGGACCATCTTTAGTAAACGGACCAATAAGGAAGTGTGTTTTCCTTATAAATACGGCAGATAGAAGAAATCATGTATTCACCTTAACGCTTAAAGAAAGTGGCACCTAGGACAACGAACACAGATAAATAAGAGTATGAGTCTTTAGTCTTTTCGTAGGACGGGGTTTGTTAACCCCGCCGCCAGCGCAGGGCGCTGGACCCCAGCTCCGCGATGAGGGCTTTTTTTTTAAATTTGATAATCATTTCCCGCGAACGATGCTTTATTTCACCATTGAAAACATGTAGGAGCCGACCTTTAGGACGGCCCGCCCTATCTTTCATAGATAGGAAATACCTCTTTATTAGTGGAGTTCCAGTTGGTCCAGATATGAGTTGTGATCCTAAAAATAAGAAGCTCTCCTCTCCGTAAAGCGAAGGGGTCGGGGTGTCCCGACCCTTTATTTTATCGAGGTTATTTAAACAACTCAGGTCAATCCGAACCGTCCCAACCGGTGAGGTAGCAGCCCCACTCGATCCAACGGAAGACCAGGTTCTTCTCCTCCTCGGAGAAAAGCGCGGTGTGGTCGGGCCCCCGCATGCCGGAACGCGGCTGCTCGGAAAGGATGCGGACCAGCGATGAGCCGAGGTCGTAGGGGACGGCGGCGGGATCGTCGCCAGAAAGAACCGCCTCGTAGGAGGACAGATCCACCCCGCCCAGGGCGAGATCACCGTCGTGGCATCTGGTGCAGCTCTCGACGAGGATCGGTTCTACCTGATCCCAACCGATGACAGGCCCCGGCGGCTCGGCGATGTTGGCAAAAAGAATCCCCACCAGAACGGCCACCACCAGGATGATCACACCCACGATACGATACATCGAATCCCCCTAAGCTCAACGAATACGCTAATCCTCCGGCAGGGCGATGAAGCTCCGCCTGCCTCCGGTCCAGACGTAGAGCAGCGCGGGTCCGTCGGTCTTTTCGATAAGTCCGGCGAACTCCTCGGGGTCGTCAACGGGCGTGCCGTTGACCCTGACGATCACCATGCCGGGGAAGATCCCGGCCCGCGAGGCCTCACCGTACCGCTCCACGCCCAGGACCACGACGCCGGTGTCGCCGTCGTAACCCAGCTCCGATTTTACGTCGGGGGTCATTAACCCCACGGTAATGCCCCGGACAGTCTCCTTATTCTGCCTTGTCGAAGGACCATGCGGCGCCGTCGAGACCGGTGTCAGATCGGCGGGACGCTCCCCGATGTTCACCGCCAGATTCAGCCTCTCGCCTTCACGGAGCACCCCGAGGCGGACCTTCTTCCCGGGACGGATGGCGGCGACCCTGTTGCGCAGATCGTTGGCGCTCTCCACCTTCTCGCCGTCCACCTCGACGACGATGTCCTCGACCTCCATCCCGGCCCTCTCCGCCGGTGTATCTTCGAGAACCTCGGCCACCAGAGCGCCTCTGACACCCTCATCCAACCCGAAGGTCTCGCGCAGCGCCGGGGTGACGTCCTGGATGGAAATCCCAAGCCAGCCCCGCTTCACCACGCCGGTCTCGATGAGCTGATCCATGACGTCCTTGGCCAGGTTGATCGGGATGGCGAAACCCACGCCCATGTAGCCGCCGGTGCGGCTGGCGATGGCGGTGTTGATGCCCACCACTTCCCCGGCAAGGTTGGAAAGGGCGCCACCCGAGTTGCCCGGGTTGATGGCCGCGTCGGTCTGGATGAAATCCTCGTAGTCCGCCAGGTGCATGTTGGTGCGGCCCGTGGCGCTCACGATGCCCGCCGTGACGGTGTTTTCAAGGCCGAAGGGGCTGCCCAGGGCGACCACCCAATCCCCAACCTGGAGGTCATCGGAATTCCCCAGGGACGCCACGGGCAGCTCCCCGGCCTCGACCTTGATAACCGCTAAATCGGTGGAGGGATCCACACCGACTATCTCGGCGTCGAACCCGCGCCCGTCGGTAAGGGTTACCCGGATCTCCTCGGCACCCTCAACGACGTGGTTGTTCGTCAGGATGTAACCCTCATGAGAGACGATCACCCCGGAGCCGTTCCCCTCGGCGTAGAACTCCCTCTCATCCCAGCCGTGGGGGCCGAAGAAGAACTCGAAGGGGTCCCCGCCGAAGAAGTCGTGGGGACCGAAGTCGAAATCGAAGCCCTCGAAGGAGGAACCGGTGACCTTTGTAACCGTCTGGACCGACACCACCGCCGGTCCCACCACCTGGGCCACGGCGACGAAGGCCTTGTTGGTGTCGGCGAATTTCGGCAGGTCCTCGGGGTTGATGACCTGCACGGGGCGCGTCGGCTCGGCCTCT
>DAOVLG010000405.1 GCA_030631385.1 Candidatus Coatesiibacteriota bacterium
GCCGATAAGGTTTTCCAGGACTACGGCGTCAGCCCGGAGCAGTACGACGACTACGGCAAGGCGCTGGAGAAGGACGCCGACCGCCAAAAGGTCGTGGCGGAGTACATTAAAGAGGAGCTGGGCGAGGACTGGGCCCAGTGGAGCGTGGCCCTGGGCGAGGGGATGGCCAAGATGGGCCTGAAGCTGGCGGTGGTGGCCACCGAGTTCGGTACACTCTGCGTCGAGGCGATGTCCAGCATTATCCCGACCGTCGAGGAGGGGGTCGGCGAATTTGCCACCGGTCTGGCCGAGAAGCTGGGCGAGCTGGAGGAGGCCATCGAGGAGGGCCTGGAGCACCTGAGCGGGGAGATGGAAGAGGTCGAGGAGGCCGTCGAGGAGTCTCTGAGCGGCATCGGTGATTCCGACGAGGAGGAAGAAACCGAGACGCCCGAGTAAGGGAGGTTACCAATGCGCGGTTCATGTTTGGCGGTGCTCATCGCCGCTCTGTTCCTCATGTCGTGCTGTGCGGGCACGGACGGCGATGGGAACGGGAACGACTACGACCAGACCACGGTCCTAGGGACGCTGAACCTGTTCCTGGACGTCTGGAATGACGGCGACGTGGACACCTACGAAAACCTGCTGGACGAGGACACCTTCACCTTCTACTTCGATCCCTGGGACATACAGGACCACGGCCTTCCTGAGAGCTGGGATTACGAGGCGGAGATAACGGCGTTCACCAACCTCTTCGATGCTATTGGGGCGGAAAACGTGGACGTACAACTCGACTTCTCCAGTGTTTCCGAGCCCGAGGAGGGTACGGATACGTACAAAGTAGAGGGAATACCCTACATAGTACGTGTGCAAGTTGAGGAAGAAGATATTATCTACCGAGCCCAGGCATTCCTCGACCTGCAGCTTGAGAAAATTGATGGTGATTGGGTCATCACCGACTGGTGGGATAGGGTTACATACCTTTTACTTGCCGATGAGACAACTTGGGGCGCGATAAAAGCTGCTTTTTGAGGAGTGGGAAATGTATAAGAACTTCTGTTTAGCTGTAGCGGCTCTGCTCGTATGCCTCTCATGCTGCACGAGCACGGACGGCGACGGGAACGGCTACGATCAGACGACGGTCCTCGGGACGCTGAATCTGTTCCTTGAGGTCTGGAACGACGGAGACGTGTCTGCCTACGAAAGCCTGTTAGACGAGGACGATTTCACCTTCTACTTCGATCCCGCGGACGTGGGAGGTGATATACCGGTAAGTTGGGGCTTTGAAGAGGAAATTACGGCATTCACCAACCTCTTTGATGTAGTGGGACCAGAGAACGTGGACGTGGAGCTGGACTTCTCTGATGTCACCGAGCCCAAGGAGGGAACAGACACCTATCTGATAGAGGAGATACCCTACTTTGTGCAAGTTCAAGTAGATGATATGACTTTTCCAGCCGAGGCTGACCTCGATATGCAGTTTGCTAAGATAGACGGTGAGTGGCTCATCACCGACTGGTGGGACAGATTTAGTTGGCGTCTACTATGCGGTGTGGAATGTAGCTGGGGCGGAATTAAGGCTTATTTCAATTACTAGAGGAGTCTTGACCGTTGAGTCAGGAGCGGGTTCACCGCTCCTTTTTTCGGGGTTGTCGGGGCGAAAAAGCCGTGTTAACATCCGCCCGTCGTTGAGCTACTCAACACTTCAAGGAGAAAGATGGGCTACAGAATCTGCCGCATTCCGGGCGACGACACCGGCCACGACGTGATGCAGGCCGCCATGATCGTCTTCGACGCCCTGGGGCTGGATATCGAGTGGGTGGACGCCGACGCCGGGTGGTGCATGTGGGAGGCCCGGGGGAACACGGTGCCGCCGGAGACCTGGGACGCGCTGGAGGCCACCGACGCGTGCTACTTCGGGGCCATCACCTCGAAACCCGGCGTGAAGGGCTTCAAGAGCGCCATCCTCCAGATCCGCCAGCGCCTGGACCTCTACGCCAACGTGCGCCCGGTCAAGCCGATCCCCGGCGTACCCTTGAACTACCGCGACGACATAGACATGGTCATCTTCCGCGAGAACACCGAGGGGCTGTACTCAGGTGTCGAGGCGCGGCCCATGCCGAAGGAATTGATCGGCATCCTGCCGAACCTGGAGCGCTTCGCCGACTCCGACGACGTGGCCATCTCCTGCCGGGTGTTCAGCCGCCGGGGCTGCGAGCGGATCATCCGCGCCGCCTTCACCCACGCCGACCGGTACGGCC